>JANLFS010000058.1:0-3105 GCA_024655925.1 Bacillota bacterium
ATCGAAGCCAGGCATCCGGGGGCCCGCGTGGAGTGGCAGCGCACAGGTGGGTACAGCAACATGAAGGACAGGCTTGACTCTGATCCGAGGGTGGGGCGGTTGGCCCAGAGGGCCATCGAGATGGAGGGCATGACCCCAGTCATAAAGCCGATCCGCGGCGGCACGGACGGGTCGAGGCTGAGCTACGAGGGGATTCTCACCCCAAACCTGTTCACGGGGGGTGGGGATTTCCACAGCAGGAAGGAATGGGTGTGCGTGGATTGGATGGAGAAGTCCGTGCGGGTGATCTTGAACCTCTGCGCACTCTGGGCGCAGGAGCGGTGAAGGCCTTTCAACAGTGCCGGATCTGCCCGCGCGAGTGCGGGGTTGACAGGACCAAAGGGGAGACTGGCTGGTGTGGGGCAGGGGCGGCCCCGAAAGTGGCCCGAGCGGGACTGCACTTCTGGGAGGAGCCGTGTCTGGTGGGAACTCGCGGTTCGGGGACGGTCTTCTTCTCCCACTGCAACCTGTCGTGCGTCTACTGCCAGAACCACAGGATCAGTTCGGAAGGGTTCGGCCGTGAGGTGACGACCGAGAGGCTCGCATGCATCCTCCTGGACATCGGGGCGCGGGCTGAGAACGTGAACTTGGTCTCGCCGACTCATTACGCCCCTGTCGTGACTGAGGCGGTTCGCATCGCCAAGGCGTCCGGGCTCCGGGTTCCGGTTGTGTGGAACAGCAATGCATATGAGAGTCCTGAGACCATCCAGGCCCTCAATAGCCTAGTGGACATATACCTCCCGGATCTCAAGTACTTCTCTGAGGAATCCGCTGTGCGCTATTCGGCTGTGCCCGGCTACTTCGCTGCCGCCAGCCGGGCAATTGAGGAGATGAATGCACAGGTCGGCGAAGTCCAGACGGACGGGCGTGGTGTGGCGAGGAAAGGCCTTATCATAAGACACCTGGTCCTTCCAGGTCTGGTTGAGGAGTCCCTCGCGGTGCTTGAGTGGGTCAGGACCCGGCTGGGCAGACGCACATGGGTGAGCCTGATGGCCCAGTACTGCCCTGCCCACCGCGCTGGCGACTACCCGGAGATAGCTAGGCCTATCCTCACAGCGGAGTACCAGGCCGTGGTGGAGCGCTTCATCGAGCTGGGGTTTGAGGGCGGTTACTGCCAGGAAAGATCAGCCGCAAGCCTCGCCTTCGTGCCAGATTTCGACCTGTCGGGAATGGACCCGGTGGACCGGGCGGACCCGCCGAGTGCATTGAAGGTTCCGAACTCCGAGCCTTGTCACAGCTCCTTCTGATAGATCCTGTAGGTCTTATACTGCACGCCCCCAACCCCCTCTGCGTCCCTGCGCATGGGGATGTTGAACTCATGAACCGTGGAGCCTTCCCCGAGCGTGTAGCCTCGCTCCTTGGCCCGCCTGAACAGGTGCAGATACATGGCGGCGGAGACGCCTTTCTTGTGGAATTCGGGGACCACCATAAGTACGAAGACCCTGGCGGCTGTTATGCGCCTCCTGAGCCACATGAACTTAAGAAACCCGAAGGGGAAGAGCCGGCCGTTGAGGTGCTTGAGGACCTGGTTGTAGTCGGGCAGAGCGATCACTAGCCCCACCGGTCTGTCACCTGCGCGGGCGATGAGGATGAGCTCAGGGTCAGCCACCGGCAGGATTTGGCTTGCCTGTGCGCGTAGTTCCTCCATGGTAGGGGGGACCATATCCGGCCATTCCTCGGGCATCGAGCGATCGACGATCTCCTTGATGTCCCGGAGTTCTCCCTCGATGTTGCGGGTGTTCACAGGATCGATCCTGAACCCGAACCTCTCCATGGCTCGCCCGACCAGCCTCTGGAACCTCTCGGGAATGCCCTGCGTCATGTCATACTTGTACGCCAACCTGTCGAACTGCTTCTCAAACCCGTACTCCGAAAGCAACTCCGGATAGTACGGAGGGTTGTACGACATCATGAGAAAAGGCGGTTCATCGAACCCATCGATGAGGAGAGCCCTGTAGTCATCGCCATTGCTCGGCGATTGTGGACCGGTCACCCTGGTGGCGCCGTGTTGCCTGAGCCAGGACAGCGCCACGTCGAACAGTGAGCGGGTGATGTCGAAATCGTTGACGGACTCGAAAAGGGTGAAGTACCCCTCCGAGCGGCGCTTCTCCCGGTTCAGGTTACCGTCCATGCCGACACCCACGCGCCCAACCACGCGACCACCCTTTCTTGCCAGGAAGTGGGCGTACGGTCCCATTCTCAGCAGGACGTTGTGCCTGGGGTCCATGGTTCGCAACATGTCGGAGATCAAGGGCGGCACCCAGTTGGGATCGCCCCGGTAAATGGCCCACGGCAGTTTCACAAAGCTGAGCCTCTCTGCTCGTGTAGCTACCATATCCACCACAATGCCGGACATGCCAACGCCTCCGATTCGCATCCTCTTGTGTTGCGCCACCCGACGTGAGTATTCGACACATGGAATTGCTCACCTTCCCGGAAAGCAGGCCTGCACATGGGCAAGCGATACTCAGGCGAGACAATCGGGAACCGTGCGGGATGCCACGGGAGAAAAGGAAATGCCCCGGGCTTGCCCCGGGGCACTCATGAGCAGACGAAACCCTAATACCTGCTGTGGCTCTCCGCCCTCTGAGCCGCGAAACACTCGCTGCAATAAACGGGCCTGTCGCCGCTGGGCTGGAAGGGTACCATTGCAGGCTTGCCACAAGCGGAGCAGGTGACCTCGAACATCTCGCGGGTGCCTGAGGTGCCGACCCGGGCTGCCTTGCGGGCCCTGCGGCAATCAGGGCACCTCGACGGCTCGTTCTGGAACCCACGGTCCACGTAGAACTGCTGCTCTCCGGCGGTGAACACGAAATCCTGCCCGCAGTCTCTGCAGTTCAGGACCTTGTCCTCGAATGCCAACCTGATCACTCTCCCTTTCTCCTAGTAGTCTCTTGATCAAGTCGGCATGCTTGACGACGCACGCCCTTGAACAACAGCCACCTTTAGACTAGCATTTTGGCGGAGAAAATGCAAGATGATTGACAGGGGATTGATGAATGCCTATCATTAAAGAGAGACCGAATGATCGGGGGATGCAGAATGCGTGGCGACAGAATTGAACCC
>JANLFS010000058.1:3115-16261 GCA_024655925.1 Bacillota bacterium
TGGCATCCACGTGGTACGGGGTCTAACTGAGCTCAAGGCGCTGCTCGACCGGAAACGTATGGCTGTCCTCAGGCTCCTTGCTGACAAGGAACTTACTGTCAAGCAACTTGCCGGTATCCTGGGTGCGGTGCCGGCAAGCGTCCACTATCACGTTAAAGTCCTGGAGCGTGCCGGCCTTGTGAGGCTGGTGGAGACGCGGGAGAGGTCCGGAATCCTGGAGAAGTACTACCGCGCGGTAGCCCGTGAGTTCGTGGTGGACCAATCGGTGGGATCCATCCCAGAGGCTCCGGTATTCGCCCTTGAATCCGTCGCCCGGGACATCCGGGATGCATTACCAAGCATCCTCTCAGCCACTGCCGAAGAACACGTCGTCAACTCCCAAGTTGTGAACGTCCCGATATCTCGCGAGTCTGCCTCAGAGTTCGCTTCCCGCCTCGAGCGGCTGGTCAGGGAGTTTGCAGAGGCAAGAGACGACTCCCAACCTGTCCGCTACTCCCTCGCACTTGCCATCTATCCAACACTGCCCCCCGGGCGTCCGCGTGCGAGCCAAGGAGGGCCAACAGAAGGGCCGACGGAGGGCGGAGGGGACGAATGAATGCCGCGGTAGAAGTCTCAGAGGTGTCCAAAGTGTATACCGGCCTCCTGGGTGGCAGGCCTGTGCGCGCGCTTGAAGGAATCAGCCTCCAAGTCGGCCAAGGAGAGGTCTTCGGGCTGTTGGGGCCCAACGGCGCAGGCAAGACCACATTGCTTCGTATCCTGGCAGGGTTAGTCAGCCCGACTACGGGCAGCGTAAGAATCATGGGGCTGGACCTCGCGCGGGAGAGACGCAGGGCTTTGACTGCCATAACCTCTGTTCCCGATGGCGGGAGAGGTCTCTACCCAAGGATGACCGTGATGGAGAACATCCAGTACTTCGCAGTGGTGCGCGGCGGACTGTCCGCGAGGGACCTCAGAAGGCTTGAGCTTGAAGCCGGCAGATGGCTCCGGTTTCTGGGCATCGATGGATGTCTGGGGAGGCCAGTGAACGACCTCTCCCGTGGGACGAGGCAGAAAGTGGCCTTGGTATCCGCGCTGGTAACCGGGTCTCGGGTCATCCTCATGGACGAGCCCACGTCGGGCCTCGACGTTGCGGCATCGAGGGATCTTTGCGCGGCCATCAGGCGTCTCGCGGTGGACGAGGGACGGACTGTCATCCTCTCCACGCACCAGATGGACGTAGCGCAGGGGGTTTGCTCTCGCGTGTGCATCGTGAGCCGGGGAAGAATCCTCGCCCTTGACCGTGTGCCCCGGCTGCTTCAGCTGTTCTCGACGCGCACCTACCGGATGGTGCTGGAGGGCAACCTCGAGCCCACAGAGGCAGAAGCCCTGCGGCGCCTCGGCCACTTTGAGCTTGTGCGGGAGTGCGGGCAAACCACCGTGACACTGGACTTGAACGCCCCTACAGCCTTCTATGACGCAGTCGAGATCCTCCGCGGCAGGCGAGTGCCGATCAGGGCCATCCTTCGGCAAGAGCCAGATCTATTACGAGTCTTTCTCAGAATCACGAGCGCGGGAGGCGGAGACTGCGATGTACCTGGCAGCACTATCGGTTGAGCTCAGGAGGGGTTTTGCGAGGAAGATCAGATATCCTCTGGAGTTCGCGTCCGAGACCCTCGCGGTGTATCTGTTTCTCATGGCTGTCACGTTGGCGACCAAGGACCCTGAGGCCGCGGCGAGCAGGCTCACCTGCCTCCTCGCCGCGTTCTTCTGTCTTGGCCCCCTTCAAGGGCCGAGCCGTCTCGTGACAGATGACGTGTGTCCGGGTGCCGTGGAACAGCTCTGTGTATCACCGGTCGGCCTTCCGGGGCTGGCCCTGATCAGGGACATCGCGGGGGTGGTTGAATTCATGCCGACGGCCGCTATCCTGAGCCTGGCGGTCAGGGTCACTGCAGGTGTACGAATCTTCATCCCGACTGTCCCGGGTTTGATTGCGCTCGTGGCCATGCGCGGAGGGATGCTTGGCCTCGGTCTGAGCCTTGGGGCCCTTGCCTTGCTCTTCAGGCGAGTGGGCGGCCTTGTGAACCTTGTCTCCATGGGAGTGTTCGCCTTGGGGTTCGGGGTGGGGGCAAGCGGGCCCGGGTGGCTTGTCCGTGCAGGAGCTTTCTTTCCCTACACCAGATGTCTTCCGACGATCATGGCCGCCGGAACGGGTGGTGCGGAAGCCACGGGCCTGGCGACAGTGGGTTCACTTGCCGGGTGTGCGGTGTTGACCTCGGTCTATCTCGGGGCTGGGTTGGTTCTTTTCTACTGGGCTGAGCGTGTCGCGCGAGATCATGGGTTGGTCGGAAAGGACTGAAGCGGTTACAGAATCCGCTTTTAGACCACGAAGTCGATCTGCTGGACTGCACCCGCGCGACCATCCTCGCGCAAGTATATCCCGAGCCTGCTGGTGGTTCCCAGGTTCTCGCCAGCCGTGGTCTTCATCTGGAAGTCCGCGGCTGCGTATCCCAGGAAGATGGCGCCAACGTCACGGTCTCTGAGAGAGTCAAGGCGGTCTTGGCCGGATGAGTCACGTGTCCAGATCAAGAGCTGGGAGTAAACGGGGTCCCGCTCATCGATCCATCCGTTCCCATCCTGGTCATGCACGGCCAGTTCAGCCATGCCATTCCCTGTGGTAGGGCCGAAGAGCTCCCTGCCATTCGTGATTCGCCCATCGCCGTCAAGATCCAGGGCAAGGAAAGCACTTCCTGGTGCGAGAAGCGGCACACCGTCTTGAGTGCCGTCTGCGTCCAGGTCGAATTGGAAACGGCCTGGCGTGAGTTGGGCCGCATTCCCGTCGAAGTTGATGACCAGAGGATCTATCTTGCGGGCGTTGCCGAACCGGGCGAAAACATCCGCCCGGGACACCTGTTCGGAACGCATCTCGACCGAGAAGGAGAAGTTGATCTCCTTGCCGTCCGCGGTTCTTGTGACCCCGCTCGCCGTGAACGAAAGACGCTGGATCTCGGCTCGGGTCTCGTGGCTCTCGTACTCTGCGCCCCAGTTCTCCTCAGGAGAGGCGGATGCGCCAGGTTCGGTCACGGGACCCGGCTCGAAGTCTCGGTCTGTGTCGCCCACGATTTCTTTCAGGCTGATGGTCTTGACCTTGACTCCTGTCAGAATCTCGACTATGAGCTTGGCCGTGCGCGACTTGGGGTCGAGTGCGGCTTCCTCTTCGGCTTCGGAGACGCCTGCGGTGCATACCCGCGGAACAGAAGGAACGGCTGCAGCCAACCTGGCTTCGCTTGATATGGTGAGAGTGTCTCCGCGGGGTGCTGGGGAAGATCGGGACCCAGGGAACGCTCGGGGGTGGGGGTTCCCAGTCCCCTGGGGGCGCGCAGAGTCTTGGCCTCGGTGGCCGGCCCAGAACGCGAATCTCTCGGTCTTCGTGTGTTCCTCCAGCCGGACGTAGTCGGCGGCCATCGATATGCCCGCATCCTTGACGATCACAGCGGTTCACTCCTTTGACCCGCTCTGTGATGTGGTCTGCGATGGTGTTATCGGCATTTGAGCCCGAACGGTTAACTCCCTTATTGGCCTGACAGGTAACATGGACGGGAAAGCTGGCTCAGAAGCTAGCGGGTGTAGACGCCCGTCGGCCGGCCTGGCCATGATGGGCCGGCCGGCGTAGGTTGAACATGCGAGCTCGTGCAGGAACTCGATCCGAAATCCGGCCTGTGCGATCGGGGTTACGATGTCCTCAATACGACTTCTCCAACGAGGCGAGTCCAGGAAAGGATGTCCTGGCAGAAATGATACTGCGAGTTCAGGAGAGGTTTTTCTCCAACCTCTCCAAGCTCACCTACTTCAGTGCGGAGAAGCGTGTTCCTGCCTGCAAAGAAGCTTACATTGTTGTATAATGCGGGCTCTACGTGCAGAGGAAGTTAGGAGGGGACGGCGAAACATGCGTCGAAAACTTGCTTGAACGCGGTGCTGTCATGGAGGAGGGTCAGAATGGGAAGCAAGCCGGATACCGTCACGATCACGCTTCAGGATGGGAGCCGGCACGAGGTGCCGAAAGGTACTACCATCGCCGAGCTAGCGCAGAGGCTTCCACACGGGTGCCGGTGGCCTGTTGTGGCGGCCACGGTCAACAATGACCTCAAGGAAATGACGTGCCCTGTAGCGGGTGATGCTCACGTACAGTTTGTGGATCTCGGGACTGAGGACGGGATGCGCATATATCGGCGCACCGGCATACTCATATTGGTCAAAGCTGCCCGAGAAGTGCTCGAAGGGTGCAGGGTGCGGATCATGCACTCCCTGTCCAACGGACTGTACGGTGAGATCAAGTGGAAACGCCCTCTGACCGAGGGCATCATCCGGGCGATCGAAGGTCGCATGCGGGAGATAGTCGAGGCTGACAAGCCCATCACGAAGAAGAGCATGGCCGTGGAGGATGCGGTGGAACTCTTCCGCGCGGACGGGCAGATGGACAAGGTCCGGCTGTTGCGCTACAGGAACATGCCCACGGTCAACATATACCAGTGCGGCTGGCTCCACGACTATCTGTACGGCTACATGGCCCCCAGCACGGGCTACCTCAAGGCGTTTCGGCTCCGGCTCTACATGCCCGGGTTCATCCTCGAGTTCCCCAGGCGGAGCAACCCGATGGAGGTTCCGGAGTACGTGGAACAGGGCAAACTCGCGAATGTCTACTTCGAGGCCGAGAAGTGGGGAAAGGTCATAGGGGTGACGGATGTAGCCTCTCTGAACGACGTCACGAGGTCCGGAGACATCAACGAACTCATCCAGGTGGTTGAGGCCCTGCACGAGAAGAAGACTGCACAGATTGCCGACATGATTGCGGCGAATCGAGAACGAATTGCGGTCGTCCTGATCGCAGGCCCGTCATCCTCCGGCAAGACCACTTTCGCCCAGAGACTCAGGGTACAGCTGCGGGTCAACGGTCTCAATCCAGTCTCCATATCTCTGGACGACTACTTCGTGGACCGCTCCGCTACTCCCAGGGACGAATCGGGAGAGTGCGACTTCGAATCGTTGGACGCGATAGACCTGGCACTGTTCAACGATCACCTCGCCAGGCTGATCCAAGGTGAGGAAGTGGAGGTCCCCATCTTCAACTTCCGTGAGGGTCGGAGGGCTCCACGAGGAAGGCTCATGCGTCTGGATCACAACCAGATGTTGATCATCGAGGGTATTCACGGGCTCAACGATCGGTTGACACCCGCGATCCCCGCGGGACGCAAGTTCAAGATCTACGCAAGCGCTCTGACCCACCTCAACATAGACGACCACATCCGAATTCCCACCACTGACGTGCGAATCCTGCGAAGAATCGTCCGTGACAACCTCTTCCGAGGCCACTCTGCCTCCAATACCATCCGCATGTGGCCCGGAGTCCGCGCGGGAGAGGAGCGGAACATCTTCCCGTTCCAGGAGACCGCGGATATTGCGTTCAACTCCGCGCTCGCCTACGAACTCGCGGTGCTCAAGCCGTATGCCGAACCACTTCTCCGGGAAATCGGCCCCTCGGAAGCTGAGTACGTTGAAGCCAAAAGGCTCCGCCGGTTCCTCACATACTTCATCCCTGTCGAGAATGCGGTGATCCCGCCCAACTCGATTATCCGGGAGTTCATAGGGGACTCCTGTTTCTTCCACAAGACTATCACTTGATGCCAGGGGGACGCGTAGCGTGAAAAAGACCTATCTTTCGTGGCAAGACATCGAGGAACTCGTGGACACGCTCGTCAGGAAGATCGAGGGCGAATTCGATGCGCTCCTCGTCATCACACGGGGCGGGATGGTCCCCGCATGCCTGCTCTCAGAGCGAATGGACCTTCGGAATATCCTCGTCGCTGCGGTCATGTTCTACACCGATGTCGGCAAGACTCTGGACAAACCTGTCTTCCTGCAGTTCCCATCAGATCCTTATCTCGCAGGCAAGCGGATCCTGGTGGTGGACGATGTCTGGGATTCAGGAAAGACGATCGTGTCAGTGAAACGGCGGATCGAGGCACTGGGGGGCACCCCGGTTGTCGCGGTCCTGCATCACAAGCCCACACACTCAGCGTTTCCGGACCTGAAGCCCGACTACTACGCCGCGGAGGCGGAAGGGTGGGTTGTGTACCCCTGGGACCCGGTGCGACTCAAGGCCTGCTGGGAAGAGAACTCCTCTTGTTAACAGGGTGTTCACAATCCAGCAACAGGGCGTAACATACTCGTAACACTTGCCGTGCCTCCTGGTGCAACAATGGTACCGTAGGAACAAAGAGGACTTGTTGCACAAGGGAGGCTGAGCGCATGAGACATGCAAGGATTCTGGTCCTGTTCGTGGCCCTCGTCGTCGTGGCGTCGTTCGCCTTGGTTCAGCCGGCTGTCTCCGGTGCCGAGCTTTCAGGCTCGATCACTCTCGCCGGCTCTACTTCTGTACAACCGCTCGCGGACGAGCTAGCAGCGGCGTTCATGGCAAAGAACCGCAAAGTCAAAGTAAATGTGCAGGGCGGCGGGTCCGGGGCAGGGATCAAAGGGGCGCTCGAGGGGACTTGCGACATCGGTATGAGTTCCCGCGAATTGAAGCCGGAAGAGACTGGGTTGTTCGAGACCATTGTGGCCCGGGACGGCATTGCAGTCGTGGTGCACCGGTCGAACCCTGTGTCAGACCTGAGCTTAGAACAGATCCAGGGGATCTATGCCGGCAGGATCACGAACTGGTCACAGGTGGGAGGCAAGAACCAGTCAATCCTGGTAGTCACTCGCGAGGAAGGATCGGGCACCAGGGGTGCTTTTGAGGAAATAGTGATGGGGAAGGCCAAGATTGTGGCCACGGCAAACGTGCAACCGGCAACAGGGGCTGTGAGGGTGACGGTGGCCGGCGCACCTCAGGCAATAGGCTATGTCTCCCTTGGGGCCCTCACATCCGAGGTCAAGGCAGTTCGCGTCGGTGGTGTCGAGGCGAACGCGGAGAGTATCATCCAGGGGCGGTACAGAATACAGCGTCCGTTCCTCTTCCTGACCAGAGGCAAACCCGAAGGCCTCGCGAAGGCTTTCATCGACTTCTGCTTGAGCCCAGAGGGACAGGAAATCGTGGCAATGGATTACATCAGAGTCAGGTAGATGTATCGGCCTTGCGGGTCCGGAGCTATCAATGTGCCCCGGATCCGCAGGGCCGTTTGATGGTGACAGGGAGTGAGGTCGATGAACCGCAGGAACGAGAGGGCCATCGAGACGCTCCTTCTCGTCTCAGCCTGCTGCTCAGTAGCAGTTGTCGTTCTCATCACCTACTTCGTCTTTTCCCAGGGTCTCCCAGTGTTCCGCGCGAAGGGGGCCCTCTCCGTGCTATTGGGGAGGACGTGGGAGCCCATGGCCGGCGTGTACGGGCTGCTGCCGATGGTGATTGGGTCCTTGGCGGTGACCGCGGGCGCTCTCGTCTTGGGCGTGCCTCTCGGGGTGGCCTGTGCGGTGTTCTTCGCTGAGGTTGGGCCACCGCGGTTGACCAGCGCAATGAGGCCCTGGATTCAGCTTCTGGGGGGCATCCCGTCGGTCGTCTATGGGTTCTTTGGGATCGTGGTAGTGGTTCCCCTGGTCAGGGACTACATCGGAGGCTTTGGGTTTTCAACGTTGACAGCCTCCATTATTCTGGCCATCATGATCCTCCCGACGGTCATCAACGTTTCTGAGGACGCCATCAAGGCAGTCCCTGACGAGTATCGGGAAGGTTCCTACGCACTCGGCGCCACCCGTTGGCAGACGATGTGGCGGGTCGTGCTGCCCGCCGCGAGGTCCGGGATTGCCGCCGGCGTAGTCCTGGGCATGGGCCGCGCGCTGGGCGAAACCATGGCCGTGATCATGGTGGCCGGGAACTCCCCAGCCATGCCCAGACTTCCGAGCATGCTCCTGGAACCGATCAGGACTCTCACCGGCAACATTGCCGTGGAGATGTCCTACGCAAGCGGTGATCACCAGCGTGCGCTATTCGCCACGGGGGTGGTCCTGTTCTTTTTGATCGTGGTTCTGAACATGGCAACCACACTGACGGTTCGGAGGGAAACACGAGCATGAGAATGCAGCGAATGCGACAGGCAACGGACCAGGTATTCACCGTCATGGTGTGGATTGCTGCTGCGGTAGCCCTTGCTGTCCTCGCGACCATACTGGTGCACGTGATAAGCCGGGGTGCCCCGAGGTTGAGCTGGGAGTTTCTCACCCAGAACCCCAGGAGAATGGGCCGTGAGGGCGGAATCCTCCCAACCATACTGGGCACCGTCTACTTGACCGCCGTTGCGGTTCTTGTTGCATCACCGGTAGGAGTGGCTGCTGCCGTGTACCTCTCTGACTATGCCCGACAGGGGTGGGTCACGCGTACCATTCGTTTCGCAACCGAGACCTTGGCGGGCGTTCCCTCAATCATCTTCGGCATTTTCGGGTTCGCGTTCCTCGTGACATACCTCAAGCTTGGATGGTCCATCTTGTCAGGAGGCCTCACACTTGCATTCATGATACTGCCCACCATCGTGCGGACTTCCGAGGAGGCAATCCAGGCAGTGCCCGGCTCCTACCGGGAAGGAAGTCTTGCTCTCGGGGCAACCCGGTGGCAGACTGTAAGGAGGGTTGTCATACCCGCGGCATCTCCGGGAATCGTCACAGGAATAGTGCTGGGAATTGGACGTGCCATAGGTGAGACCGCTGCAGTCATCCTGACCGCCGGGAGTTCGCTACTTCCGCCCAGATGGATAACTGACCCTACGAGGACAATGTCCGTGCATCTGTACATCCTGGCCACCGAAGGCATCTCGATGCCGAATGCTTACGGCACCGCGACTGTCCTTGTGGTCGTGATCCTGGCCATTAATGGGGTCGCGAACTACCTGCGCAGGCGGATGTCGGCAGTCCTCGCTCGGTGATGTGTCGCGGGAACTAACCGGAAGGATGGATTGGGGCTAATGCGAGTTGGTTTGGTGGGGCATCCCCGCCCCGGCAAGACCACGCTGTTTCGTCTGCTCACTGGGGCAGATGCTTCCGGCAAGCAAGACGTGAGCGTGGGCAGCGCTAGGGTGCCTGACGAAAGGATCGACTTTCTCTCTGACATGTTCCGGCCCAAGAAGACCACTTACGCCCGGATTGAACTGGTGGATCTGACTGGTGTGCGAGCGGACAGGCCCGACGGAAAAGGCTTTGCACGTTTGGTCAACCACATGCGGACTGTGGACGCCTTGATTCACGTGGTGAGGGCGTTTGAAGCACTGGAGGATGGAGACGCGAACCCTCTCGCGGACGCCTCTGCCCTCACCGACGAGCTCATAATCGCGGACATGGCAGTCGCGGAGACGCGGATGGAAAGGCTGCGCACCTCTCGTAAGCGGACAGCTGACGAGGATGTGGAGCTGGCCCTCATGGAGAGGCTCTCCGCGGAACTCGGAGAAGGGCGGCGCCTGCGCGAAATCGAGCTCGCTCCGGATGAGGTCGAGAGGCTTCGCTCCTACGGGTTGCTGTCGTTTAAGCCAGTGGTCATCGTGGCCAATATGAGCGAGGGGCACCTGGCTTCTGGCCAATACCCTGGGCGCGAGGCACTGCAGGCCCACTGCGACGAGCATGGGATTCCCCTGGTCGAACTCGCCGCGCAGGTGGAAGCGGAGATCGCGGAACTGCCTGAACCGGATCGCAAGGAACTCATGGCTGAATACGGGATAGACGTCACTGGGGTAGAGCAGGTAGCACGCGCGGTTTATGATAGCCTCGGCCTCATCTCATTCTTCACCGTCGGGGAGGACGAGGTCCGGGCTTGGCCGATTGCCCGCGGGACTGTTGCCAGGCGGGCGGCGGGCAAGATCCATTCCGACATCGAGCGCGGCTTCATACGGGCAGAGACTATCGCTTACAGCGACCTAAAACGTCTGGGCTCAATGGTTGCCGCGCGGTCCGTGGGTCTGTTCCGGCTCGAGGGCAAGGAGTACGTGATGCAGGACGGGGATATCGTCAACTTCAGGTTCAGCCCGCAGCACTAGGCGGGTTGGGGTGACCTGGGCATGGCGCACCGACGAGACCAGGGTCAGGGTGCGCCCCCGTCGCTCATTCCTTGACCCTTTTGCCATCCCGCCAGGAGTCTGTTGGCGTCGAGGAAAACCAGACCGACGAGAAGCGCCAGTCCCGCAAGTCCCGCGGTTCCCAGAAGAAGAGCAGGTCTCCCCAGCTGCATGGCGACGCCGAACAGGGGAGGGCCCAGGGCGACTCCTGTGAACCGGGTCGCGCCCCATCCGGAAGTCACGATCCCTCGCTGGGCGCCGGATGTCGTCCCTGTTACCAGCGTGTTCACGGGAGGCAGGACGACGCCCGTGCCGAGGCCCACGCCTGCGGCGGCCACGAGGGAAGGCAAGGCACCTCTGAGAAAGGCGGCGACGGAACATCCTACGCCCACGAGGCCCAACCCCGCGATGACCAGTATCTTGAGGGTTGTTGGGGGCTTCCTCTGGGTGGCCGCCCCGGTCACATAGGAGGCCACCGCCATGACGAGGACGGGGATTGCGACTATCGCCCCGCGGAGGACCCCGTCCACCGCAAAGGTGGTCTCGAGGGTGTCGGAGATGTAGAATAACAGCCCGAAGAGGATGAACAACACCACCATCCCGCAGAAGTAGGACGCAAGCAGGGGGCCTCCCTTATGTGAGAAAACTGCCTTGAGGCTCTGGAAGTAGTTGCCCATCTCAGAGGACTGCATCCTAGCCTGACTCCGATCGGGCTCGTGAACCACCTTCCATACGCCAAAGGCGATGGGGAAGGCGAGTACACCATACACCACAAACGGCGCGTACCAGGCAATCAGGGCCGCCAGAGAGCCCAGAAGTGGGCTGGCCACTTTGCCCAACCCATTTGCGGACTCCAGGATCCCCAAGGCCTGAGTTCTCTCTCCTGTCCGAAAGATATCTCCCGCGAGCGCCATGGCGATAGGGGCGGTGCCGGCTGCCCCGACTCCTTGGACTATCCTCCCAGCTATCAGCGGAATGTACGGGTCTCGGGCGAGGACTGCCGCGCCCGCGGCGATCAGCCCTCCTGCTCCGTACACGATGAGCGAAGGAACGATGACAGCCTTTCTGCCGTACCGGTCTGCAAGGTAGCCCGCCAGCCCGATCACCACTGCCGCCGGAATCGAGAAGGACGTTATGATGAGCCCCGTCTGAACCTGAGTGAGGTGCATCACCTGTCGCATGGTGGGAAGCACGGGGATAAGCATCGAGTTCCCGAGCACCATGATGAACGGGACGAAGGCGACGACCACGAGTTCGGCAACAGTCTCGGTCTTCAGATGAGACACCTCCACACCAGACTAGCGTTTCCTCTCCGACGTCCTGATGTGCATGCATGATGTGGTGACGACGTGAATATGTAGAAACGGACAGGTCGGAGGGAGAGAAATGCTGGAACGCAACATCGCGCTCCTTCTCGTGCTTGCTGCGGGAGTATTGGGACAGAACAAACTTGTGGCGGCGGGGGCGGGGATACTCCTCGCCCTCGACTTCTCAGGTCTATCTGGGATCTCGGACTTTCTCGAGAAGCGCGGTCTGGAGATCGGCCTCATTTTCCTCACGGTGGCCGTAATCGCGCCGCTTCGAGCGGGGACAGTCAGGCCGGATACGATATCGGGGATCTTCTCGGGGCTGCCTGCCGTCGCCGGCCTCCTCGGGGGTGTACTGGCCACTGTGATCAACAAGAAAGGGGTGGAACTCCTTCAATCGGATCCCAACGTGATCGTGGCGATACTCGTGGGCACCTTAATAGGATGCACCGTCCTCCGTGGGATTCCCGTTGGTCCTCTCACTGCATCAGGTATAGCCGCCCTGGTAACTGAGGTCTGCTGCCTGCTGGGTCGCGGCGCGAAACCCTGAATACAGTCGGGCGGGGCGAGAGATATTAGGAACGGCGCCCCACCACGTGAGGCGTGGGAGACACGGAAGGAGGGACACCATTGGTCCAGGCGCAAGGGATAACCCCGACGGAGAGATGGTTTGCCGGCGAGCAACTTCGCAAAGAGCAGCTTTGCCTGAAGAAGTGCAGCATATACGCAAACCAGATCCAGGACCCTCAGCTCAAGGGAAGCGTCCAACGGATGATGGACTCGTGTCAACGGCACGTCAGCTCGCTCCAGGGCCTCGTCGGACAGCCGGGTGGCCCGGTCATGTAGCGCGAGGACGAAAGGGACAACCCTGAGAACACCAGGAAAGGAGATGACTTGATGGACCAGAACCGACTCACCGACAAGGACATCGCCACGGACCTCCTGAGTGACCTCAAGGATATGGCCTTCGGATATCACATGGCGGCCGTGGAAGCGGCGGACGTGAATGTCCGGAATACGTTCTCGAGCCACCACGACGAGTACATGAGGGAGCAGAGGGAACTCTGGGAGACGATGAACGCCAAGGGCTGGTACCAGATGCACCAGGCGCAGCAAGTGCCACAGCAACCTGGGTTCCAGCCGCAGGGGAGAGTGTAGCAGGAGGCGTCGGGAAACGGCCGGAGCGGCGGGGTCTCCGGCCGTTTCCGCGTGTACGGCAGAGATGGGATGCCGCGTGGTCCCAGGGGCATCCTGTGGGAAGGTAAGGTCAGCAGGTGTGTAGAAAACAAGGAAGCACCCCGTGATTCCTCTATACCTGGTCGTGACAGGGAGGACCGAGTCTTCTGGTGAGGGAGTGGTCGGACGGCTGTGATACCCCGGTTGGTGGCATTCGACATGGATGGGACTCTGACTTCCGAGCCGAGTTCGTGGGAGTACATACACCGGAGGTTCGGGATGTGGGACGGGAGGGCAGACTGGTATCTCGCAAGCTTTCTTCGGGGAGAGATTACCTACATGGAGTTCTCGCGGCTGGATGCCGCGGAATGGCGCGGGATCTCGCGGTCGCGCATCCTGAAGACTCTGGACGAAATCGAATACGTGCCGTGCGCCCGGGAACTCCTGGCCGCGTTGAAACGCGCAGGAGCAGTGACTGCATTGATCTCATCCGGGCTGTTGCTGCTTGCCGAGAGGGTCGGGAGGGAATTAGGCCTGGACTACGTCTACGCAAACGAGTTAGTATCCGCGGGAGACCTCATGACCGGGGACGTCAGGATAAACGTGTCCATCGACGACCCGAGCCTGACCAAGGGCGCAATCCTGGAGTCACTCGCCACCCG
>JANLFS010000058.1:16271-20867 GCA_024655925.1 Bacillota bacterium
CACCCGACTCGACATCCCACGCGAACGGGTCGCTGCCATAGGGGACAACTGGGGAGACGCGGACCTCTTCAGGGCAGCCGGGATTGCCATAATGGTCAATCCTGCCCCCGAGTGCGAGGTCAGGGTGAGAAAGCATGCCCCGCACGTCAGGCCTGTCTCAAGCCTCTGCGACGCCTTTGGCGTCCTGGGGCTGTCTGCGCCCAGGTCTAGCTGATAGCTGATAATCTGGGCGCCTACCCGGGAGTGGATCTGCCCTCGTACTGCAGCCGGTAGAGGTTGTAGTACATGCCCCTCCTGGCCAGGAGCTCCTGGTGAGTCCCGATTTCGCGGACCTTCCCTCGGTGGAGTAAGATGATCTTGTCAGCGTGTTGAATCGTGGAGAGCCTGTGGGCCACGACTATGGTAGTCCGGCCGGCGATCAGCTTGGGCAGTGCGTCCTGGATGAGCAACTCCGTCTGGGTGTCGATGTTCGCTGTAGCCTCGTCCAGGACCAGTATGGCCGGATCAAAGGCGAGTGCTCTGGCGAATGCCAGGAGCTGCCTTTGCCCTGCAGACAAGGTGGATCCCCGTTCTGTGACCGGCTCATCATATCCCCCCGGCAACCGAGAGATGAACCGGTCGGCATTCACATACGTCGCGACTTCGTGAATTCGCTCATCCGAGATCCCTTCGTTGTTCAGTCTTATGTTGGCCTTTATGCTTCCGGTGAACAAGAACACATCCTGCAGCACGGTGGCGATGTTGGAGCGGAGGTCGGCCGCTCTGATCTCCCGGACGTCCCGCCCGTCCACCAGGATCTGCCCGCGCTGCACGTCATAGAACCGGTTGATCAGGCTAATGATGGATGTTTTGCCTGCCCCTGTAGCCCCTACGAAAGCCACGACTTCCCCAGGGTTGATCTTGAAGCTCACATCCTGCAGCACCCAGTCATCGCCGTTGTATGCGAACCACACGTTCCGAAACTCGATCTGCCCGCGGAGTCTGCCGACTGGAGCCGGATACGGTGGATCCGTTACCACTGGGGTGGTATCGAGCAGTTGGAAGATCCTCTCTGACGACGCCATTGCGGCCTGCAGGATGTTGTATTTCTCAGTCAGGTCGTTGATGGGCTGGAAGAACTGGCCCATGTAGTTGACGAATGCGTAGAGGACCCCGAACTGGGGAGACCCGGCCATGACCTTGATGCCCCCATACCAAAGCAGTAGTGCCAGGGCAAGGGAGCCGATGAGCTCCGTCACCGGCCTGAAGACGGCGTAGACCATCATCTCGCCGATCCCTGCCCGGTGGTAGTCCCGATTCACCTGGTCGAACTCTGCGAACTTCCGCTTCTCCTGCCGGAAGATCTGGACCACCGTCATGCCCGCGATGTTCTCGGCCATCGTGGCGTTGATCCTTGCCAGGGCGGTTCGGACGCGGCGGTAGGCGCTGCGGGCCCGGGTCCGGAATATGGCGGTGGCCACGAATATCAAAGGCAGCACGGCCATGGAGACCAGTGCCAGCGTTGGGCTGAGCCTGAACATGACGAACACGATTCCAAGGAGCATGAAGACGTCGCGGACCACGTTCACGAGGACGCTGGTGTACATCTCATTCAAGGTCTCGGTGTCATTGGTGACCCGGGTTACCAGGCGGCCGACGGGGTTGCGGTCGAAGTAGGCGAGGTCCATGCCCTGAAGGTGAGTGAATACCTCCCGCCTTATGCTCAGGACTATCTGTTGCCCTACGTACTGCAGAAGCACAGCTTGGAGGTAGTGGAGGACGAACCCGCCCGACCCGACCAATAGGAGCATTAGGGCCAGACTCTTCAGGCCCGAGGCGTCGTACTTGGTTATGTGCTCGTCTATGGCCACCTTGACCAGGTAGGGCCTGACGAGCTCAGCCCCGGTGATCAGCATCACCAACACCACGCCGAGGCCCAGCAGCCGCATGTAGGGCCTCGCGTACCTGAGAAGCCTTTTCATGAGTCTGGAGTCGTAAGCCCGGCCCAGCATCTCCTCTTCGTGCAGGCTCTCACTTGCTCACCCCCAGAGGACCGCGCGCCTACGTCTGGCTCTCGAGTTTCTCTTCAAGCAATTGCCGTTCGTAAAGCTGCTGATAGAGACCTCCCGCCGCCACCAGCGTCTCATGGGTGCCCCGCTCCGCGATTCTTCCGTCGTCAAGCACGATGATCTCGTCGGCGTGCCGGACGGTCGAGACCCGGTGGGAGATTATGATCGAAGTCCGGCCCACCATGAACTCGCGGAGCCTGCCCAGGATTCTCTCCTCGGTCTGGGTGTCCACCGCCGACAGGCAGTCGTCCAAGATGAGAATCCGGGGTTCCCTGATGAGCGCCCGGGCGATGGAGACGCGCTGCTTCTGCCCGCCTGACAGCGTAACCCCGCGCTCTCCCACAATTGTGTCGAACCCAGCAGGAAAGCGAGACACATCCGAATACAGCTCCGCCACCTTCGCGTAATATTCGATGCGTTCCCGCGGCTCGGGGCCGGAGAACGCGATGTTCTCAGCAAGGGTCGTGGAGAAGAGAAAAGTGTCCTGGGGCACGCAGCCTATGTTCCGCCTCAGACTGTCCAAGGAGATGTCGTTGATGTCGTGCCCGTCCATGAAGACCGTGCCTCGAGGAGGGTTATAGAGCCGCGTCAACAGGTTCACGAGGGTCGTCTTTCCACTGCCGGTCCGGCCGACCACCGCCAGGGTCCTGCCAGCCTCCACCCGGAAGGAGATGTCGTGGAGAACCGCACCAGCGGACTCCGAATATGCGAACGTGAGCCCGGAGAACTCGATTACCCCCTTGACCTCGGGCAGATCGATGGCGTCGCGGGAGTCAGCGACTTCGGGGACCTCAGCCAGGATCTTGTGTATCCTTTCCATGGACGCGAACCCGCGCTGCAGCATGTTAATGACCCAGCCCACGGCCATCATGGGGAAGATGAGCATCCCAAGGTAGCTTGTGAAGGCCACGAAATCCCCGAGGGAGATCTCCTGGCCAATGACCATCGGCGCTCCATGCCAGAGCACAACCACAAATGACAGAGTCGCGATGAGCACCGTGAACGGGTGGAACAGCCCCCACACCCTTACCAGGCGCATGTTCGCGTCCACATTGCGCAACGCGGACTCCATGAACTTCGCAACTTCTGCTTTCTCCTGGACGAAGGATTTCACTACTCGTATCCCCGAGATGTTCTCCTGGGTCCGATCTGTTAGGTTCGCGAACGCCTCCTGGACGGCCCTGAACCTGGCGTTGATCATCTTGCCGAATGTAGTTGCGGCAATTGCCACGAACGGAAAAGGCAAGAGGCTCAGGACGCCGAGCCGGGCCGGGACTGTGCGGAAGATTATGATTACCGTGGCGATTGTGAGGAACGTGGAGTCGGCGAGCAAGACGACGCCCGGCCCCAGCGCCTGCCTGACCGCGGGAATGTCGTTTGTGGCGTGGGCCATAAGGTCGCCCGTCTTGTGCTGGTTGAAGTATCTCGCGGAGAGCTTCTGAAGATGAGCGAAAAGCATGTTGCGCAAGGTGTAGTCCAGCAGTCTCGCGGTGCCCATCACATAGACCCGCCAGAGGAACCGGCCGACCGCCACGGCTAAAGCGAGCCCTATTAGGATCGCGATGTAGCGCAACAGAAGCCACCGAGTGAGCGCGCCCGCACGGAGGATGTCCGTCATCCTTCCGAGAAGCTTTGGGACGATTAGCTGGAGTGCATCTACGACAATGAGCCAGAACAACCCAACAACGTAGCGCCACTTATGCCGCCGGAAAAACTCCCGCAAAGGAGCAAAATGCCTCACGCAGCCGACGCCTCGATTCGCTGCAGGTTTGTGCCTGCTTGCCCCACGATATTATACCGCTGCCAGGCGAGGGATGCAAAACCGGGCTGACTAGGCCCACAGGTGTTGCGCGTCTGTGACATTGTCACCTCATAACGCGATTGAGACAATGTCATCCTTGGGGAAGGACGGCATTACCTTGGCACAGAAGTTTGGAAAGAAGATCCAAGCAGTGGGCATGCACGGGCACAGGTAGATCACAGCCTGTCGCGCCCAGGCGCGGTCCGGGACGTCTGCCGTTACCAGCACGGCCGAAGCAGAGTCGTCTCCTACCCGAGTGGGCGGCGGCCGGATGGAAGCCACCAAATGGCTCGCAGGCCGACGCGACGCCAGCTCACGCCGGTATGAGTCGAAGGCAAGCCCGGCTGGACCGGTCCCCAATACCCGGTGCGCCACTCGGTACCCGCGACGTAGGAGCAGTCCCAATTAATGGTTGAAGGCCCCTGGGGTGCATGACGGTACATAGCTGTAACCAGCACCCAGCTAAAGGAGACTATCCCATGTCGCCCTCGCCGCTCCGCTACCCGTTTCCCTGAGAGCTTGGCCCCAGTCTGTCCGACGTCCACCTTTGCACAATCTCCTTCTCAGGCTGTCCAGAAGGGCGAAGGCCGCGCCGAGCCTTCAGAGTTCGTAAACCGTAAACTGGGACACCTGCTATTACTCGGCTACCCGAATGGGGACCTCTTCGGCCCGACTACGCGCCCGCGGGCCCTCTCCGCCGCCCGCCCTGGCTCACAGCCTCTCCTCAGAGCGAATGAATCGCTTTTC
>JANLFS010000059.1 GCA_024655925.1 Bacillota bacterium
CCGCACGGCCCTTAGGCCCTGCATGAACTCTCTCCTCCGCAAGCGCCGCCACGAAAAGAGCTCCGGTCGGGTCGGCGTCTGCCTTGCCCAATACCCTCGCCAAGACTTCCTTGTCTTTGAATATCTTCGCAAGGTCTCTCTTCAAGTGGCACCGGTCGATCCGGCAGAGAACCGTGTTTGATCCAAACCACTCTGTCCCTTGCCTTATCCATGGAGCCCTGTCCCCGTTGACCGCCGCAATCGTGTCTTGCTTGACGCGAAACCAGCTGTATACGTGCCTGCTTGCCTCTTCCCGCCATTCTCCTGGCGCATGCGATGAGTAAACCGTCCCTCCCCGCAACCGCGCCTCTTTCCGGCAGCCTGGCCTCGGATCCCACCCTTCATGCGCCGTGAGCGCCCTCTCTTCCACGAGCCTTGCGTCCGCTTGCTGAAGGCGCATATTGACCCCGTCAACCTCAAGGAAGGCTATCGGGGCCTCTCTATCCCCTTCAGCTTCCTTGCGGGCCTTCGCCTCCATTGCGTCCACCGCAAGCCCGGCTTTCTTGGCGCATTGCCTTACCGATTCATGGCTCAATACCTTCCCTCCGGCAAGCTGCTTCAGGCTTTCGGCCGCAGCCCGGTATGAAGGCCCACGGACAGCCGCGATGACCGCAGCCTCCTTCAACAGAGGGCTCAGGCGCGTCCCTGCGTCAAGACCCATCGCTTCGTCCAGCAGGAACACATTCTCCCCCGTCTCCCGGCCGCGGTAGTATCTCCGCCTAAACGTGAGAGGAACCCCGAAAATGGTGTCAAAAGTCCGGTCGTGGAAGTCCAGCTCTTCATACCGACTCTTATCCCTCTCCCTGAAGAGCCGGTCGTCTATCCGCTTAAGCACGACCTTCATTGCATCCGTGAACACTCCTGCAAGAAACCGGACCATAATCGTTTCGAGCGACAGAAAGGTAATAGCGCCTTCGTCTAGAATCGTATCCATGACAGGAAGTCCACCCTCCTCCGAGTTGTTTTTTGCCGCTCACTCGTTTCGAGGAAAGGACTCCCTGTCCTTCTTTTCTCCCCGAGCCCCCGGAGAGGCCCTACCCACTTAAACTTTACTCAGTCGTTTTGGGTGGGTGAACTTGCCTTCCGTTGAAAGGGGATACCCGTAGTGAAGGACTCCCCCTCTATTCGCTCGAATTCCAGCATAAGCTCTCAGCAGTCTAGGATCTCCGGGCGCGCATTCGTAAGTCATCCGGTCAGATCCCATGCCGCGGTGTCCGCGCCCTGGGGTCTTGGAGGGATGGAAGCTGGCGATAGTGGTTGGCGTGCTTGTGGGGTTTACTCTCGGGTCCATACCGTTCTCCGTCTGGCTCGGCCGTGCTATGCTTGGGGTGGACATCCGGGATTACGCTGATCACAACCCAGGTGCGACCAACGCCTGGAGGGCGGGCGGGTGGAAGGCGGGGCTTCCGGCGGCCTTCCTTGACTACTCCAAGGGACTTGCTGCAGTTGCCTTGACCCGGTCCTTCGATGGGATGCCTCAGCCTGGGCTGTGGGCGGCGGCCCTGGGTGCGGTGGCAGGACACGCTTTCTCGCCGCTTCTGGGGTTCAGAGGGGGGAAGGCGGTCGCAGCGACATTTGGGGTCTGGACTGGCCTAATGGGCCTCAGAGGGTTCTTGGCCCTGGGGGTCTCAGGTGGCATGGTTCAGCTCGTGCTCCTGTACCGTAGCACTGATGGGGTCAAAACACTTCTCACCATGGTGGGGCTGTGTGTCTATCTCGCAGCAACAGGCGCCCCTCCAGGGTTGCTCGTCACGTGTACCGCGAATGCCGCGATCATGACGTTCAAGCAGTGCCAGTATGGGACGTTTCTTGCTGAGAGAGCCGCGGGTCCCGGATTCGGCGCCAAGCAGTAAGGGCTGTATCGGGTCCCCTGAGACACTCAGCCCCGGTGATGGAACAAGACTGGGGTCAGAGACTGTTGAGCCTGACATTGGGACTGTTCCCATAGTCTTTTACGAGTTAGCCGAAGCACTTTTGCGGGTTACCTGCGTACGCGTCCTAGCCTGTCCGTGTCAACCCCCTCATGTCGCAGGAGCCAGAGCTTGCGCTCCAACCCCCCTGCGTAGCCTGTGAGATGCCCGTTGGCGCCGACGACTCGGTGACATGGCACGACTATCGCCACCGGGTTTCGGGAGTTTGCACTGCCCACAGCGCGGCTTCCGCTCCCGAGGCGGCCCGCCAATTCCCCGTACGAGACTGTGGCACCAGCCGGTATCTCAAGAAGCGCGGACCAGACTCGGCGCTCGAATGCAGTCCCGCCCGTCTCGACGGTGATTCCATGGAGCGCTTGGAGGTCTCCAGCGAAATACGCCTGGAGCCGCGAGCTGATGCCGCCCGGATCTGAGGCTGCCTCCATCGTGAATCCTTCGTACCTGGCGGCCAAAGATGCTAGCATCGCGGGCTCGTGGTCGGTGAAGCTGAGGGCACAGAGGGCTGTCCCCGTGCACACGCACACCAGAGTCCCGATGGGCGAATCCACGTGGTCAATCAGGAGATCCATCAGTCTGTCTCCTCTCACCGGCGTTGACCGTCCCTGTCATCCACAGATGCATGGCGGCGTATGCCCGCCATGGCCTCCAATTCTCCGCCGCCTTCAGAAGCTGCGCCGGAGTCGGCCTTCCTCCCCCCTCAGACATTGCCCTCGCCAGGCCCAGGTCCGTCCACGGGAAAGCATCCGGCTCCCCAAGCGCCCGCATAGCGATGTACTGTGCAGTCCAATCCCCGATTCCGGGCAACGCGCGGAGTCTCGCAATCTTCTGCTCCAGGCTGCCTGCGTCCCCGGCCGGCTCGAGGAGGTCCTCGTCTTCCACGACGGCTTGGGCCAACTTGGATATGGCCTGCGCACGGGCATACGGAATGCCTATGTGGCTGAGATCAGCGGCGGCCAGCGCCTCCGGGCGCGGGAACAGGAACTGCAGTCTCGCGTCGCCTCCCGATTCGTCGGCCTCCGCAAACCGGTCACCGTACGCCGCGACCACTCTCCCAACCAGGGTCGTGGCTGCGGTGACGCTCACTTGCTGGCCCAGGATTGCCCGGACAGCGAGTTCGAACCCATCCCACGCACCCGGAGGGCGCAGGCCGGGGTGTTCTCGCACACGAGGGGCGAGTCGCGGGTCGCGCGAGAGGTGGCTTTCAATAGACACTACATCTGCGTCAAGATCGAACAACCGGCGCAACCGGCCGACTACTGAGGCAAGAGGGCCGACTCTCGAGACTCGTATTGTGACATGAAGACAGTCCTCGTCAGGTCCCGGGCGAACCTCTGCTACGCCTCTGACACCGTCAACCGCAATCGTGCGGCGATAACAGCCGCCATCCACCAGTTCGACTCCTGGGATGGCACGGGGTCCGAGGAAGGACAACATAGCAGGCCAGTTGAAAGGTGGTCTCAATGCCAAGCGGAGTGTGATTCCCATGTCGCCCGCTTGGCGCCCTAAGGCCGTCAGGCGTCTCAGCTCGCGCGGTGGCCGGCCGTAGACTCGCTGCATCACGTGGTTGAACCGGCGGATGCTGCCAAACCCTGAGGCGAACGCTACCTCAGTCATTGACATAGAAGTCTCGGTAATGAGCTGCTTGGCGAAGAGGACCCGATGTGCCTGTGCGACCGCGATCGGGGAAGCCCCGAGATGCTGGTCAAACAGCCTCCTTAGGTGTCTCGCAGTAATCCCTAGCCTGCCCGCAAGGCTTTCGACGGTCCCCGACTCGAGTTCGCCTCCGACGATGAGGTCAAGGGCCCGCAGCACCATGGGTGAGTCACCGCGCCAGCCAGCCAATCCCGGGGCGATCTCCGGGCGGCATCTGAGGCACGGGCGGAACCCTGCCTCGTGGGCTGCGGCGGCACTAGGAAAGAAGATGCAGTTCTCCAACTTCGGAGTGGGAGCAGGGCAGATGGGGCGGCAATAGACGCCTGTGGTGACGACCGCAGTGTAGAAGCGTCCGTCGAAGCGGGCATCCCGCGTCATTACCGCCCGGTAGCATGCTTCACGGTTCAGTTCCATGCTTCAATTATACCGCTGTACCTGATCAGAACTAGCCGATTTCGGACATCAACGGTCACGGAACCCGGGGACGATGGGCGTCGTGGGCTTCGGCGTCGAGGCGGCCGTGCCCGGTCAGACGGCCCCCGTCTCCTCAACCCCTCCGGTTCAACATGATGGTCAGCGCATTCAGGCCGAAGACTATGAGGGCCGCCACCAGGTACTTGGAATGCGAGGATTCCCCCGACGATCCTCCGAGGGCGTAGATGGCTGCCAGGACAACCGGCGCCGCGCAAGTAGTCTTCCACCTGCGCGGCCCGCATCCTTCCGCTCTTGCACAACCAGAGCGGTTCGGCTGCCTGGGGAGATTCGCCCGGCCCAGACCGTTCGTCCGACTGGGGCCGTTCACCCACCCAGGCCATCCACCCGACGAGGCCTTCCTACTTCCCGACTTTCGGGAGATCCAAGAGCGCCCGGTCTATCATCTCCTGCGGGTAAGCGTAATCCTGAAGCTTCCCGGCGAAGTACTGATCATACGCGGCAAGGTCGAAGTGGCCGTGCCCGCTCAGGCAGAACAGGATGGTCTTCTCCTTCCCCTCTTCGCGGCAGCGATTGGCCTCGTCGATAACCGCGCGGATGGCGTGGGCGGATTCAGGCGCCGGCAGAATCCCTTCTGCCCGCGCGAACGCTACGGCGGCGTCAAACACCGCCACCTGCCCCACGGCAGTCGCCTCTATCAGACCGTCCGCCAGGAGCTGGCTGACAAGCGGGGCCATGCCGTGGTACCTGAGCCCACCCGCGTGTATGCCTGGCGGGACGAAGGTGTGGCCAAGGGTATACATCTTCGCCACAGGCGCCACCCCCGCAGTGTCGCCATAGTCATAGGCGTAGGACCCGCGCGTCATTGAAGGGCACGCTTCCGGCTCGACCGCCTGCACCTTGATATCCCTCCCCGCCATCTTGTCCGGCAGGAATGGGAAGGCGATCCCGGAGAAGTTGCTGCCTCCGCCACAGCAGCCGATGATGATGTCTGGGTAGTCTCCGACCAGCTCGAGCTGAGCCCGGGCTTCCTGGCCGATGACCGTCTGGTGGAGGAGCACGTGGTTCAAGACACTTCCCAAAGAGTAGTTAGTGTCTGCTCTCGTGGCAGCATCCTCAACTGCTTCGCTTATGGCGATCCCGAGGCTTCCCAGGGAATCCGGATCCTGTTTGAGGATGTTCCTCCCGGATTCCGTGCGGTGGGTCGGGCTTGGGAAGACTTCCGCCCCCCACACCTCCATTAGTGACCGCCTGTAGGGCTTCTGCTGGTAGCTGACTTTGACCATATAGACTGTGCACTCGAGCCCGAACATTCGGCAAGCAAGCGCGAGTGCGCTTCCCCACTGCCCGGCGCCGGTCTCTGTAGCGAGCCGCTTGATGCCCGCTTTCTTGTTGTAGTAGGCCTGGGGCACGGCGGTATTAGGCTTGTGGCTCCCTGTCGGGCTTACTCCCTCGTACTTGTAGTAGATCCGGGCGGGTGTCCTCAACGCCTGCTCAAGCCTTCTCGCCCTCATAAGGGGAGTCGGCCTCCACAGTCTGTATACATCCAGAACCTCCTCGGGCACTGGGATCCACCGTTCCTGGGAGACTTCCTGCTCGATTAGGGCCATGGGGAATATGGCCTTGAGGTCGTCCGGGCCCAGAGGCTCCAGGGTCCGAGGGTTCAAGGACGGAGGCAGGGGACCTCCAAGGTCCGCCGCGATGTTGTACCACTTCTTGGGGATAGCCTCCTCACCCAGTGTGATCTTGATCGTGCGACCGTCGTCTCTCATTTCTCGGTTCTCCTTTCCATACTAGAATGCGTTGATCACGAGACCGGCAACGAGTTTGGGATAGAAATAGGTGGACTTCTCCGGCATGATCCGGCCCGCCAGCGCGGCGTCTCGCACCGCTGTTACAGGCGTGGGGTTGAGGAGGAATGCGAGCTGGCGCCTGCCCTCGTCCACTTCCCGGATGGCTGTCTCCGGCACATGTGTGAAGTCCACCTGTTCCCCCCGGCGCGCATCTCTTGGGCCGATTCCGAGACACTCACCGAGCACGAGTTCGTCCAGGACCGCCGCATCGGACCCGGCGGGGCTTTGGCTGGTGAGTTCAGAAACGGTGAACCTCCCGGATCCCATGTATATGCCGATGGCGATCTTCCCCTCTCCCTGCGCGGCCGCCATGGAATCCAGAACCTCGCCGAGATCACGGTACTCGCCCATCTTGCGGAACCGCCCGGACATGCGCCGCTCGACGTTCTCTGCTGTCTCGGGAACTAGCCCACCGACAACCCTATGAGTGGGCAAGATCTCCGTCCCTTCCGAATCGAAGGGAACGAAAGTCATCAGGATATAGTCGTAAGGCCTATCCCCGGGGAGCCCGTGCGCAGTGGATTCATGATCCGGATCGTCCCTGTCTGCCGAATCCCCTCCGCTTCGATGCCCCGGAATGCTCGGCATCGCAACCCTCCCTTCCAGTCGGGCCCTCCACTCCCGGTAGCGCAACGCGGCCTCGTACCGGTGGTGTCCATCGGCGATCACAACATACCTGTCCGACATCGCCCGGGTTAGTGCTTCTATGGTAACGGGGTCCTGGCACGCCCAGAGCCTGTGAGTCATGCCATCGTAGTCCGAAATCTCCACGCACGGCCTGCCTCCAGTGGCATTCGCCAGTATCTGGGATACCCTGCCCCGCGGATCGTCAAATAGCCCAAAGATGGAACTGAGGTTGGCATGGACAGCCTTCATCAAGTTCAACCTGTCCTCGAGCGGCCCGGGCCTGGTGCGCTCGTGTGGAAGGACTATCCCGGAATCGTAGTCCGACAGTCTGATCAGTCCGGTGAAGCCCCTTCGGACCTTCCCCGAGTCCTGGTCGTAGATATAGATGGTCGGTTTCTCATCTCGCGCGAGCACCCCCGCATGCCGCCACGCCATGAACTCCTGGGCGGCCTCGGCATAGGGATTGACACCGCCCCCATTCTCAGGTCTCCACCTCAGGAGGCGCATGATGTTGAACGGCGACCTCTCGCACAGCCTCTCCTGGTCAATAGCGTCGACCACGTCGTAGGGAGGAGAGACAACGTCTCTTAGTGCCCCCACTGCCCGAGGATCGTACCGCAATCCCCGGACCGGCCGTATCTCCGCCACTTGGAACCCCTCCAAAGCCTTTATCTTGCACGTTTGGGTAACAAAAACGGAGGTCCAGGGCTGCTAACCCCGGACCTCCGGTGAACTGCAAGCCACTATGGTAACATACGGACTATTCTATTGGCTCGTCTAGGCACCACCAGCCACGCCAGAGCCAGTTGCTCCAGTACGCGCCAAAAGAAGCCCGGACATCCGAAAGAACGGACGCGGGGAAGATGGCCGGCGCGTATGAAGCTTCAAACTGCCGAGACGTGCTCATGTCGAACCTCCGAACGATCCAATAGACGGCGCGCGGCGGGAACCGCCGCTGTTTGAGTATACGCTCCTATTCACGGTGTTGCTCCGGATTCCTTCTGGGACTTACCTGCTAATTTTAATGGAAATTCATTCATGTGGCCGGCTGCCCAGGCGACATGCGCTCCACCTGCACGCAGGCGGCAAGCCCCGGAATTCCCTCTGGATCTATGGTCCCGGCGGTTTCGGTCACGGCGTTGCTGGCCGCAGCGGCAGTGCCCAGCACCAGACCTCGGACGAGCCACCCGTCAGGCAGGCCGCTCAGCTGCACTCCCCCTGTCATTCTTGCTTCCCTGACCGCCCGCGCGAGCTCCACGGCCAGCCCCGCCACGAGAGAATCACCACAACCCACCGTGTTGACGACCTTCACCACGAGAGGGTAGACCCGAAATGCTCCATCCGCACAGACCGCGACGGCGCCTTGGGATCCGAGCGAGACCACCACACATTCTACGCCGTCCTCCTGAATCTCCAGAGCGGCCTGGACGGCGTCCTCCGGCCCGCCGATGGGCCGCTCCACCAACTCGGCAAGCTCGGCCTGGTTGGGCTTTATGAGGAACGGGCTCGCCCCCAGGGCCAGCCGCAGGGAAAGGCCGTGCGCATCCAGAATCACAGGCGCTCCCATCTGTCTCACGATATCCAGGATCCGACGGTATAGATCAGGTGGCGCCCCTTCCGGAAGCCTGCCCCCGAGTGTGATGACGTCCGCTCCCGCTGCCATCGCCCGCACTTTCGCTTCAAGGGACCTGACATCATCTTCCGTCACCACGGGTCCAATCTCCATGAGGCGGGTCTGCATCCCGCTCACAGGATCAAGTACAGTCACGGTCTCTCGGGTGTCTCCGCCGATCCATGCGAAGTCCGTGATGATGCCGAGCGTCTCGAGATGCCTCTGTACGAATTCACCCCGATCCCCTGCGAGAAACCCGGTGGCGGAGACCTCCTCCCCGAGCGCCCGGGCGACCCTCGCCACGTTCACCGCCTTCCCGGCTGGGACGATGAACCTCCCATCCACTCTGGCCTCGACCCCAACCTGGAAATCGGGAACCACGTATGTCTTGTCCACCGCAGGGCTTGGGGTGACTGTCAGGATCATGGAACGACCACCTCTCCTCAGCCGTCGGACTCCAAATCGCCGGCCTTGCGCCAACAACCTCGGACAGCTGGTCAGACTATCTTGAAGTCGCCTTCCCGCTCCTTCTGCCAGTGGGATACTACGCCCGCGGGGGAGTAGACGAACATCATGATTAGGTCCTCGGGGCCGGTGTTCTTGAGTTGATGAGGGACACCAGGCGACACATAGACTGCAGTGCCCGCACATACCTCCTGTTCCTCGTCTCCGACCCGCATCGACCCTGAGCCTTGGAGGATCACGTAGACTTCCTCCTGCTCATGCTGGTTCAGCGGCACGGAGCCATCAGGGAAGATGGTCACGTGACCCATCACGAAGTTCCGCGCTTCAACCGATCCTGGCCCGATCAGGATCCTAGTGCGCCTTCCGGCAGGAAACGTTTCTCCAGTCACGTCCTCAACCCTGACTGTCTTCACACCTCAATCCTCCCCTGTAGGTTCTGGGGGCTTCAGTCCAATAGCGACGCGGACTCGGGATCTAGGATCAGCACCGAGTCCGGGTGTCTTCTGAGAATCGACGCAGGGCAGGCCTCGGAAATCGGCCCGGTGATACACTCCCTGACTGCCTTGGCCTTGAGCGCGGTTGGCACAACTGTGCTCACGAAGCCTGCGGACATGAGTGTCGGTATGGTCATGGTGATCGCCGTCTTGGGAACGTCCTCGATCGCCGCGAACGCCCCATCGTGTACTTGCTGGTTTCTGCAGACTTCATCGATCTCGACTTCCTTGATGACCAACGGGTCGTCGAAATCCGCCACGGGCGGATCATTGAAGGCGAGATGTCCGTTCTCACCGATCCCTATACACGCAATATCGAGGGGGTTTTCCTCAAGCAGACGGGTGTAGCGGGAGATGATCTGCTCTACAGTCATCCCGGCTTCCGGCACCAGTGTCCAGACGTTCTTCACCGGAACTCTGCTCCAGAGCTTCTCCGTCAGGAATACATCGAACCTCTGACGGGCTCCCGGCCGCAGGGTGTGGTACTCGTCCAGGTGAAAGCAGTTCACTTTCGGCCAGTCAATGCCATGCATTGTCACGAGGCTCGCAAGGAAGTCGTTCTGGGACGGGGCGGCCGCAAAGGCCACGTTCACTCTGCCTTTCTTCGCTATAGTAGCCTTCATTCTCTCCGCAACCATTTCCGCTGCGGCATGCCCGCCGGTGGTCCGATCGCGGAACACCATCACGCGCAGATTGTCCTGTCTGAAGTCTTTGACAAGCCCTTCCGGTCTCTTGCTCATCAGAGGTCTCCTTTCTACTCATTGTGTAGATGTGTTGTACCAGCCCCACACCACATATCCTTGACAGAATCCCTGACCACAAGTTCGCAGTCAAGCCAAACCTGCTCCGGGGACCGCTCCCCATTTTCGATCTTCTTCAGAAGCATGGACATTCCTTGCTGCCCTATCTCCGTATCGGGAAGCCGGACCACAGTGTAAGCCGGACAGTTCACCTCCGCCCAGGTAGGGCTGCCGTAGATGATCACCGAAAGATCATCGGGTACCGCGATGCCCAGCTGGCTGATGGCCATGACCGCCCCTTCGCCGATATGATGGTGCCCGATGAAAAGGGCACTCACTCTGCCTTGGGAAAGACACCGAAATGCCAGATCTCTTCCGGAATCCCGACTCAGGTTCCCGAGGAAGATAGGACAGTCCTCTCCGGAGAGGCCGAGATCGGAGACAGCTTTGCGAAAACCCGCCACCCTGGAGCTAACAACCTGTGAGTCCCAGCCGATGAAACCGATCTTCCTGTGTCCTCGGGATGCCAGGTAACGCACGGTCTCAACAGCCGCCTTCTCGCCGTCGTACGCAACTAGATCATACCCGGACCCCCGACCGACGGGCCTGTCTATGATTACGAACGGAATGCCGAGGAACCTAAGGGTTTTGAGAACCTGTTCGTCTTCGGAGGCAGCCGTCCACACGCTGGGCGGCGAGGTTGGTCAGGTGGTCGCGCTCGTAGTCGGGATCACCTAGAGTGCTCAGTATCATCAGCAGGTACCCGTTTTCCCTTGCAACCTGTTCCGCCCCAATCACCATCCTTGTGAAGACAGGGTTCCAGAATTCCGGAACCAGGATCGCCACCATCCTGCGGCTCTTCCCTTTCATCGACCGGGCGAGCAGGTCAGGCAGGTAGCCGAGCTGCTCCGATGCCGCCCGGACACGCGCTGCGAGCTCGGGGCTGACGTACTTAGCTTTCCGCCCGCTCATCACGTTGGACGCGGTGGCAACAGAGGTGCCGGCCAACGCTGCCACGTCTCTGAGGGTCGGATGTCCTCTTCGTTCCAAGATGTCCCGGCTCCTCCCTGTCCGGCGGCCGGTCTCCAGCCAAAACCGTATTGGCCATCCGGATAAACGTTTATCTGGACAGACTGTAACATCCAGGTTATAATTGCGTCAAGAGCTATGTCCGGCTCCGATGTGTGGGATTGGATCCGAATTCTGAGCGGAGGGGATTTGCCATGGCCCTGGGATTCGCTGTGATCGGGTGCGGCGCGATAGCGAGAATGCATCTAGAGTCGATTGTTTCGATCCCCAGCGCGAAGCTCGTAGCCGTGGCGGACACCGTGCTCCAACGGGCAGAGGCCGTGTCCCGGGAGTTCGGGTGTGATGCCTACACCAACTACCGAAAAGTCCTTGAGCGGCCTGATGTTCGCGTTGTCTGCATCATCACTCCAAGCGGCGCCCGGCGGGAGATCGCGCTCGAGGCCGCGGCTGCCGGCAAGCATATCATTGTCGAGAAACCCGTGGAGATCACCGTAGATAGAGTGGATGATATCATACAGGCATGCGACCGCGCCGGCGTCGTCCTCTCTGGCATATTCCAGTTCAGGTTCAAGCCCGCATGGAAGTTCGTGAAGCGAGCAATCGACGATGGCCGCCTGGGCAAGCTGGTCCTCGGAGATGCCTACAACAAGTGGTTCCGAACCCAAGAGTACTACGACTCCTCCGGCTGGCGGGGCACCTGGGCCCTGGATGGTGGGGGAGCGCTCATGAACCAGGGAATTCACCTGGTAGACCTGCTCCTCTGGATGATGGGTGATGCGGAGCAGGTCACAGCCTACATGGGCACACTTGCTCACTCCCGTATCGAGGTAGAGGATACTGCGGTCGCCGTGGTCAAGTTCAAGAACGGCGCGCTCGGAGTAATCGAGGGGACTACTTCCGTGTTCCCAGGGTACCCAATGAAGATGGAGCTCCATGGAACAAACGGGACAGTCGGGTTGCAGGGCGACTGGATCAGCGACTGGTCCGTCCGGGAGACTACCGACGCTGAGCAGTCGGAGGTCACGAAGCTCCTCGTTCCAGTGTCCACTCAATCCACTGCGTCTGATCCAAAACAGACCGACCCAACCTGGCACAGGCTTCAGATCCAGGACGTGGTCGAATCCATCCTGGCAGGCCGCGAACCAAGCGTGACCGGTCGTGAGGGCCGCAGAAGTGTCGAATTGATCAATGCCATCTACAAGTCCGCTCGTGAGGGCATTCCAGTCTCCCTACCTCTCAAGCCCGGACCGGCCGTCTAGTCAGCCCGGGCTCATCTTTCCGGGAACACTTGCCGCTCTCTCTGGCCTGCAGGAGATGGAGGTGGTCCGGCGAACCAATCCGCGTTATCACTTGAAGTCGGTTAGATGGAGGGTTTTCGTGCCTGGCAAGTCCGTCCTAATGACCGAAAGGAGTGCGTGCCATGAAGAGAACCGGACTCAGAGTCGCCATCGCGCTTGCCCTCATCCTCAGCTTCAGCTCAGTTGGGGCATTCGCGGCAAGTGTATGGAAGCCCAAGAGACCCATCAACATCATCGTCCCGTGGAACCCAGGAGGGGCGTCCGATCTCACCGCCCGTACAGTAGCGGCTGAGATGGAGAAGCCACTCGGCAGCAGGATCACTATTACCAACATGCCCGGTGGGTCCGGAGCTATCGGAACCAAAGCCATGTTCGACGCAGAGCGCGACGGGCACACCTGGAGCGGCAACGCAACCGGCAGCATCGTAACTTATCAGGTCCTCGAGTTCTTGGATGTAAGCCACAGAGACTACGCGAGTTTCTTAGCTGTTTTCACTCCTAACGTCATCTGTGTCCCAGCGGCATCTCCGATCAAGGACTTCCCGTCCTTGCTGTCCACGATGAAGACCAAGATACTCTCGGTCGCGTCCGCGGGGACTGGATCCGGCGGGCACCAGGCCGCTGAGTTCTTCAAGGCCTACGCGAAGGTCGATTACAAGCACGTTCCTTACCAGGGCGGCGCCCCGGCGGTCACCGCCACCGTTCGCGGCGAATGCGATGTCGTCATGCAACTGTCCATGGAAGTCACCGAGATGCTCAGGGCGAAGACTCTCCGGGCCATAGCAGTCATGGACTCCGAGCCCCTCGAGGTTGAAGGTTACGGGGTGATCCCGCCGATCACGAACTGGATCCCGAACCATCCGACCTCCGGCTCATACTTCGGCCTGTTCTTGCCCAAGAACATCCCTGCAGATGCACTGGAAGCCATAACCGATGCCTTCAAGGTCGCGGCTTCCTCCCAGACCATGCAGAAGTTCGCCCGCGACCGTGGGTCGAAGGCCGTGTGCATCTACGGCGCCGAGGCTGAGAAAGCGAACGAGACCGCTGCATCCCTGATCTCCTGGATGCTTTACGATGCCGGGATCGCAAAGAAGTCCCCAGCGGACTTCGGGATTCCGAGGCTAGCCAACTAGGGTCTTAGTACTACTGCCACCCATACCAGGTCGGAGCGCGGCCCGGCGAATTGACGCGTCGGGCCGCGCCCTTGCGATGAGAGGTGAGACCATGCAGAAAGCGGATTTCTGGGCTGGAGTAGTGATCATGGCTGTTGCCCTCGGGTTTATTGGGATGAGTTTCGCCATGCCGTGGAGATCCTCGGAATGGGGGGTGTACGCTGCGCCCGGCCTGGTGCCTGTGGTCCTCGGGGTGGTTCTCTTCGGTCTTGCGCTGATTCTCTCGCTCCGGGCAGCGTTCAACAGAGGTTTCTACGAGAAGTTCGCGCAGTCCGAAGGGCCTGCGGCTTGTGCGGGTCCGAACGACCCTGAAGTGCAGAAGGCTGGTGCAGCTTCGTCGATGAGCCCCACCGTGAGGGTCCTGACGGTGATAGCACTCGCAGCCGTGTATGTCTTCGTCCTTATGGGAAGGGTCAACTACATCATCGCGTCTGCAGTCTTCGTCTCGGGGTTCGTCCTTGTCTTCAAAGGCGCCAGCGTGCTCGGGGCAATCGTCACAGGCATACTGACTTCCGTGGCAGTCTGGGCTGTGTTCACGAAGGTATTCCTGGTGACGCTTCCGTAGGCGGGGAAGAACGGATTAGGGGGGGTTGGACACAGCATGTCACCTCGTGTGTTCCTTACAGAGTTCATTGCGCTCCTGGACGCCCGGACGATTTTCAACGCCTTCTGGGCCACGGGGTTCGGGATAATCGTGGGCATGTTGCCCGGCCTGACCGCGACTATGGGTGTGGCACTCCTTACTGGACTGACCTTCAGGTTCGCTACGGACCAGACCATGGTGATACTGATTGCCACCTATGTCGGCGCAATCTACGGGGGAAGCCGGTCCGCCATTCTTCTCAACATCCCCGGCACGCCTGCAAACGCTGCCACGTGCCTCGATGGGAACCCCCTCGCCCGGCGCGGTGAGGCCGGTTACGCCATAGGCCTCGCAAGCACGTCCTCGGGTATAGGGACCTTCTTTGGACTCATTTGTCTTGCCATATTCTCCCCTCTCCTCGGCAAGATCGCGCTGCAGTTTGGATCCTGGGAGTTCTTCGTTCTCGCAGTCTTCGGCATCGTCATCTGTGGCAACCTGACCGCCCCCAAGGATCCTCTGAAGGGTTGGATCGCCGGGTTCATAGGCCTGTTGCTCTCCCAGATAGGGCAGGAACCAATCCAGGCCTACCCAAGGTTCACCTTCGGTGAGCTCCAGCTGATGGGCGGGCTTTCTCTCATACCGGTCCTGGTTGGGACATATGGGGTGTCCGAGATCATCGGGGTAATGAAGTCCCCCATCGATTACGTCGTGCACACCAAGGTCACACGAGTGATCCCCAGCATCCGCGATCTTCTGAGCCATTGGAAGACGATCGTTCGCTCAGGAATCATAGGCGTCATAGTCGGCGCCATTCCGGGCGTCGGGGAAGACACCGCGGCCTGGATCTCCTACGATTTCGCGAAAAGGTTCAGCAAGCATCCGGAGGAGTTCGGCAAGGGGGCACACGATGGACTGATTGCCTCCGAGACCGGGAACAACGCCTGCGTGGGCGGGGCCATCATCCCCGTCCTCACCCTGGCGGTGCCCGGAAGCGCTCCAGCAGCTGTGCTGCTCGCCGCCATGTGGCTCCACGGAATCAGACCCGGTCCCCTGCTCCCCATCGAGCAGCCGACTTTCATCGCTACTGTCACCGGCATATTCATGCTCGCCACCATCGCCATGGTCATCATCGGTCTCTCCCTGGTGAGGCCACTCGTGAAGATACTGCAGGTCCCAAGGACCATCCTGATGCCGATCATCTTTGTTCTCTGCGGCGTGGGGTCGTTCGCCATCAACGGGAGGCTCTTCGATGTCTATCTGATGCTGCTTTTCGGGGTGATCGGTTTTCTCATGCGGGAGAACAGCTTCCCCGCCGCCCCTCTGGTCCTCGGGTTCATCCTGGGTCCGATGGCCGACGACAACCTGAGGAGGGCCTTGATACTGACTGACGGAAGCATACTGCCGTTCCTCAACCGACCGATCTGCCAGGTCCTCTGGGTCATGACCTTCGCGGTCATAATCTCCCGAAGCGGCCTCATACCGGCGATTAGGAGGAAGATCCGTGTTCAAAAGAGCAGTAATAACTGACGAGATCACGCAGGATTTCGCCCGGGCAATCGATATGGCCCGTGAGTTCGGGCTCGAGGGCGTTGAGCTTCGCTCCGCCTGGGACCGCAACCCCCACGAGCTTGCCCCAGTACAGGTAAGGGATGTACGCCGGATCGCGCACGATGCCGGGCTGGAGGTTGCGTGCATTGCAGCCCCAGTTTTCAAGTGCTCGCTTCGAAACGATAGCGAGTACCGGGCTCACATCGACATACTCAAGCGCAGCGTGGAAGTGGCGCACGAACTCGGCGCCAGCTTGGTACGGGGTTTCACCTTCTGGGCTGAGGGCGACTTCGACCCAGTGGTCGATTTGATCGTCGAGAAGGTCCGGGGTGCTGAACCGGTTCTCCAGGATTCTGGAGTCACGATGGTGATCGAATATGACCCCGCTACCTTCGCAAGCAACACCAAGAAACTCGCACAGGTCCTCGAGCAGGCTACTTCCGAATGGATACAGGCCTTGTTCGACCCGGGAAACAACATCTATGATCCCGAGGGCGAGCCGCCCTACCCGGATGGGTACGAGAGGATCGCGAGGTGGGTCAAGCACGTCCACGTCAAGGACGTGAAGCGCAACACCCCTTCCGGCAAGCCCGAGGCAGTGGTCGTTGGAGATGGCGACGTCGGGTTCGATCGAGTCTTCGAGAGGCTCGCCCGGGACGGATACGAAGGTTGGGCTTCCCTGGAAACCCATTACCGCAAGGCTTCCGCCATATCCGACGCCCTGCTCCATCGCCCGATGGGTTCAGCCTTCTCCGAAGGCGGGGAAGAAGCGTCTCGCGAGTGCCTCGTGGCATGGAACAGAATGTTGACAGAAAGCGGGCTGATCGCGTGAAGTTCGCCTGCTGCAACGAGGGGTTTGACGGCTGGAGCTGGCCACAGGTAGTCAGCTGCCTCGCGCGAATAGGGTACGATGCGGTGGAGATCGCTCCTTTCACCTTCGCGGACCATGTGGGTGAAATCTCGCCGTCCCAGCGTCTTGAGATCAACGCAACCGCAGCCGATGCCGGGCTTGCCATCTCGGGCCTGCACTGGCTTCTCGTACGACCAGAGGGACTGCACCTGACCCACCCCGATGCCGGTGTGAGGGCGCGCACACGTGACTACCTGCTTGGCCTGGTCGACTTCTGCGCGGACGTCGGGGGCAGGATCATGACCTTCGGCTCGCCAAACCAACGAAACGTAGAGCCTGGATGCGACCCAAGGGCCGCGCGGGAGTGGGCGATCAACACTTTCAGGGCCGTCGGCGAGCACGCGCATGAACGCGATGTAGTAGTATGCCTGGAGGCCCTGCCGGCAAGCCTGACCAACTTCCTGAACACCACGGCCGAAGTCATTCAGTTGGTCCGGGAGATCGACCAGCCTTCTATCCGGATGATGCTGGACGTGAAGAGCATGGCCGGCGAGGAGAGGCCCATCCCCGAGATTATCCGCTCCGCCGAAGGCTGGTTCGACCACTTCCACGCCAACGACTCGAACCTCAAAGGGCCTGGCTTCGGCGATATCGACTTCGTCCCGATCTTCCATGCCCTCGCCGACGTCGGTTACGATGGGTACGTGTCCGTGGAGGCATTTGACTTCAAACCAGACCCCGAGACTGTCGCCCGGGAGAGCCTCCGCTATATGAAGGAGTGTCTTGCCGGATTGGATCAGACCAGATGACTCAGTGATCGACGTATGGCCTTCGGGCCACGGGTTGAGGAGGGACCGCCTGTGGGGTCGAGCTTCCCTGCTACTGATTGTTACTCTTTGATAAACGCGCGCCTGGTCACGCCGCCGGGGCAGACTTGCCCGAGCGGCGTTTCCGTGTCCTCTGGGTTGATCACGCGAGTGTTCCGCACAGGTGACGCTGCCCTCCGCGAGGGTGAAGCCGTTTTCGATGTTCATGGGGCCATTGTCGCCCCAGGGTTCATCGATATGCACGTCCACGGTGGAGGCGGGGCGGATGCCCTCGACGGCACCGCTGAGGCATTCCTCACAATGGCCCGTGCGCACGCGGCCGGGGGCTCGACTGCCATCGTGCCGACCATCATGACTGCACCAGATGACGACCTGATCGCATCCATGCGGGCCTTTGACGATGCAGTCAACGCCCAGGACGATTTGCTCGGGCGGCAGCAGCGGGCCTCAAGCCTCTCGGGAGCGCGGATGAGTCCCGGACATCGGAACAAGTCACAGGCGGGGCCAGGCCCAGGCGCGCGCTTGCTCGGGCTGCACCTGGAAGGCCCATATTTCTCCCCTGTCCAGCGAGGCGCACAGGACAAACGATTCCTGAGGCTTCCTGAGCGCAGCCACTTCGAGAAGGTCCTCGGTGCTAGCAAGCGGATCCTCAGAGTCTCGGCCGCGCCGGAGCTCCCGGGGGCATTTGAACTCGGGCGAGAACTAGCAGGGCGAGGTATTGTCGCGGCCATAGGGCACTCGGATGCAACGTACGATGAGGTCGTCACCGCGGTCGAGTCCGGCTACAGTCATGTAACGCACCTGTACTCCGCCATGTCTACAGTGAAGCGCGTCAACTGCTTCCGGGTACCTGGGGTGCTCGAGGCGGCGCTTGCCCTCGACCAGCTGACAGTAGAGGTAATCGCAGACGGCAAGCACCTGCCCGGATCCCTGCTCGCCCTGACGCACAAGATCAAGGGCCCGGACCGGGTGGCCCTAGTTTCGGATGCCCTCCGGCCCGCGGGTCTTGGAGAGGGGGAGTACATCACCGGCTCCGCGCGCGGCTCTGGGCAGAGAGTCATCGTGGACCAGGGCGTAGCATGGATGCCTGACAGGGAAGCATTCGCCGGCAGCGTGGTCCTGGCAGCCGACCTCGTGCGGAACATGGTGAACCTCGCACGGGTCCCGCTCTGCGATGCCATAACAATGGCGTCTCTGACCCCTGCCAGGATCCTCGGCCTCGACAGCCGGATGGGGAGCCTGACTCCGGGGAAGGATGCCAACATGGTGGTGCTCGGAGAGGACCTGGCTGTCCGGATGACGATAGTCGAAGGGCGCCTATGCTACATGGCATGAGGCGCCCGGAGGTTCTCAGGGCCATAGCTCGGGGTCGTGACTCAAGGTCGTGCGCTAACCCGTCCCCAGAAGGAACGCGGAGGAAGATATGAGGTCGCCCAGGCCCACGGTGAGAACGGGTTCTGCCACAACCCGGGTGGGCACGAAGGAGACTTCGAACCCTCCGGTCACCGGGGAGGATCCGGCCGGGGCGATCCCGGTCTCCTCGAACCCAGGAAGCTCCAGATGCTTCCCAAGCTTGCTGGCATTCTCGAGGCCCGCCTCGGAAATAGGCACGGCCAGGCCGTCTCGCAGTATGTCGGACCTGGACTCGATCCGCCCGGTCGCAGTCCGCGCGGCGGCCACACTCGCTGCGAAAACCAACCCATCCAGGCTCTGCGCAGCGGTGGCGTAGTCTGGCCTGGTGAGGCAGAGGTAATAGCCGAGATTATGCAGGTGTACCCTGGGAAGCCCCAGCCTTTCGGCGAGCACACGAGTGCCTTCAAAGACGTCCCCAATATCCTCGGAGGTCTCAATCCGCTCCCCGAGTCTCTCCTCACCCACATCCCGGAGAAGAGTCACGAGTTCGACCTCGTTCAATCCCAGACTGTGCACCAGCGGTAGGATGTGCTGCACCACACCGGTCCTCACCGCTGCGCTTCCGATCGAGGCGAACTCGTAGTGGAGCGTAAGGTGCGGGGCGATGGCCTTGATGTGGCTTATGAAGGCAGCAACTGGTTTGAGACAGTCCTCGCTCGTAGAGCCGTCGGGGTACTTCTCGGATACGATGTGGAAGCCTGAGATTATGAAGTGGCTGAACCGGTCGACCACACTAGGAAGACCGTGTGTGAAGGTGTCGACAAGCCGAAGCCTGTTGTTGACCGGGTTCCACGCGGCTATGAACCGATTCGCCCTGGGGGCCTCGACCGAGATCCCGCCGGCCTCCACTCGCACGCCTTTTGGGTACTCGAATACCCAGTGGAGAGCCTTGACACCTTCACCGGTCCAAGCATCGTGCGGGTGCTTTGTGGTGAAACCTCGACCGGTTCTGGCGATCACCTTGAGGTTGGGGTTCGGGACAAGAAGCTCGGCCTGCTCCCTGGTAAGCGGGTTCACGTACAGGAGTATCTCCGGAAAACCCACGGGCGCCAGGAGGTTCGCCATGTTCCCGGATGTCCCGCCTATCCTCAGGCGGTCGTAACCGAAATGCCCCATCGTCCAGTTGAAGACCGCCTCTGACCGGATCATCCTCTGCAGCGCTTTGCCGCGGGACATGGAATCCAGGAGTGCTACCAGCAGGTCTTCGGCAGTGTTGATCTCCTCCGGGGTAGCACCAAGCCTCGCCCGGACGCGCTCTGCGAGCGCGGGGTCCTCCGACAGTACCCGCTCTACCTCCTCGGGAACTACTCTCTTAATCCCGTCTATCGTCGTGTGGAAGCCCAGGATGGCCCTGGGCACGGCGTCCTTCGCAAACCGCTCCGCGATCCCGGCGAGTGACTCACGGTAGGTTCTATCCCAGATTCCCACGAGGTTCATACCCATCAGACTACGCGGCGTCGGGAGCCCCCGCCTTCAGGCGTGGGGAGGAGACGCCGCT
>JANLFS010000060.1 GCA_024655925.1 Bacillota bacterium
CTTCCGTTTTAGGGCACAGAAAGATCTCTGTACCTACTGAAACTTTACTCATACCGGCTTGACTCTAAGAATATCCGGAGTCATGCTCGCGCTTCTCGCCGCCATATTCGTATGCCAGTCCCATCTGGTTCACCACAGGATCCTCAAACCGCTTAACACCATCAAGCAGAAAGCTACAGAGATTGCGTCCGACAGTAGTCACCTTGGCGAGTCGATCAGCATCCCTTCAGCACTGGAATTCTGTGAACTAGCGAATGCGTTTAACACCATGTCTGCGAGACTTGAGGCAAGCAGAGATGAGATGCGCGGCACTATTGACGCCCAGATCCAAGAGCTGAGGCACATGAACGTCCAACTTGAGACTGAACTTTCTGAGCGACTGCGGATCCAAGGCGAGCTCGCGGCGGGGGAGGAGCGATTCCGAGCCATATTCGAATGCGCAGAAGACTTGATCTACATTAAGGACCGATCCGGCCGATATCTACATGTGAACCCAGCCATGACCAAGATGTTTGGAATGCCCGAAGCCTCCTTCCTGGGGCGAACCGAGGACGAACTACTCGGACCGGATTCGTCGCCGCGTGAATTGAGCGTCAACGGCTCAGCAAACCCCAAGTTCGCCCTTCGCGAGTACTCCCGGACCATTAAGGGGAAACCGAGAACCTTCAGCCTGATCGAAGCACCTCTCCTGGGTGCAAATGGCGAAATCATCGGCGTGTGCGGAATAGCCCGCGACATAACCGAGCGCAAGCAGGCAGAGGAACAGATAAGGTATCTGAGCTACCACGACAAGCTCACAGGGCTTTACAACCGCGCCTACGCCGAAGAAGTCCTCGTGCAGCTGTCGAAGGAGGACTGCCTGCCGCTGAGTCTGGTCATGATGGACGTCAACGGCCTGAAACTGGTCAACGAGACTATCGGCCACCACCAGGGAGATCGGTTGCTCGCCAACGTGGCCCGTACGCTCACCAAGATATGCCGTGAGCAGGATGTGGTAGCTCGGTGGGGTGGAGACGAGTTCGTCCTGATTCTGCCCCATACGAGCCCCAACGTCGCCGCCGAAATGTGCGAGCAGATTCAGGAGACTCTGGCGCGTTCCACGCCTGGACCTGTCCAGTTGACCGTCTCCTTTGGGGTGGCCGATCTGACAGTCCCCGATCGTTGCGTGAATGCAGTCCTCGCAGAAGCAGAGAACCGGATGTACCGACACAAGCTGACGCACCCCCAGAGCGTGCGAAGCTCCCTGATATCATCTCTGCGCAAGACGCTTGAAGAGAAGACACACGAGACTGAAGAACATGCTGCAAGGCTCGAGAAAATGGCAGTCCGAATCGGCCGGGAACTCGGGCTCTCCCTATCAGAGCTCAATGACATATCTCTTCTTTGCGTGCTTCACGATATCGGTAAGATCGCCATCCCGGACAGCATACTCAATAAGCCTGAACCCTTGACGAGCGCTGAGTGGGAAATAATGAAGAGACACCCAGAGATCGGAGCCAGGATCTCGGGGTGTTCGTCCGATCTCCACCACCTTTCCCCGGCGATATTGGCGCATCATGAGAGGTGGGATGGGACCGGATATCCTTTTGGGATGCGTGGGGAGAGCATTCCACTCATCTCAAGAATCGTAGCCATAGTTGATGCATACGACGTCATGACACACCCACGACCCTACAAGGCGGCAATGACTGAGCAGGAGGCACTTGCAGAGCTCAAGCGGTGTGCAGGCACGCAGTTCGACCCTTCGCTAGTACCGGTCTTTCTTCACGTCATGGAAGCAAACAGGCAGGGGGTTACCTTCATTGGCGGGATGAATACCGTTTAGGCCACGCGCATTCAACACACATGGCCGTATCTTGCACTCTGGCAGATAGCGCCTGACGAAAGAGGGTATATTGCAGTTGTATCCGTCAAGAACGAGCGGTCTTCCTTGCGTAGGAGACTTAGCATGGGGCACCCATCTATGCTTCGTGTACCCCTTCGGTCACCCATCCCACCTGATGTATGTCCAATCATACTTCCAGGCGGGCCTCGACGCCCACCAGTACTCCATTTGGGTGCGGCCGAACGCAGTTCACGGTTGGTGGGATCCAGCTGACCGCTCGTCGACGTTGGGTTCAACAACACCAGGCCGCGTGCGCCGTAGACTCGTTGAGATCGTTCCGCACTCTCAATGGTACCTGGACAATGGTCTGCCATCATCAGAAAAGGCTGTCGACAGTCTGGTCAACGCGCTCGACAGCGCGCTCACTTTCGGCTACTCCGGCCTGAGAGTGGCCACCGATCTGACCTGGGTAGACGAGGCTAGTTGGAATGGATATCTCCAATGCGAACGGGCGATAACGGAAAGGGCATCAGACTATCGCGTTCTTTTCCTCTGCTTGTTTCCCCATACTCAATCGATTCAACACAGGATTCGAGATATCGTCACCTGCCATTCTTTCGTGTTGAGAATGCACGATGGAGGGCATGAATGTGCACAAAACAAGAATGTATAGGCACGGAGCCACACGACGCTTGGGAGTACGAACACCGTCTTGCGCATATCCGTGAGGCATGTGTTGGACCAAGCCGGAACCGATACTTGGTCCTCCAATTCACATTCATCCCGCTATGTAGTTATATACTACTCTCGCAGATCAGGAGTTTCCCATATCTTGCAGTTCAATGCCGCGTTGCTACACCACTGTTCAAACATAACTGACACGGGGGTGGGATCAGGATGGTGACAGAAGACGGTACGGCATCATGGGCGACGGCGGGCATCTTATGCACGACAACAATGATCTGGGACTGAGCAGGCCGTAGATTCGCCATCGAGCTGGCACGCCCTCGCTGTGGATATGTTGCCAGCGCCCTTCGTAATCTGCAAGCGTGCTGGTGTCATGTTACAGTTGCGTCCTGACTAGGTCTTGGCGTCACTAAACTAAATGCAGGTGAACGGTGTGGCCTTTAGTGCTGCGCACTTCCACCGAGGAACATCAGTCCAGCTCCGAGGCATATGCGGCGGCACAGAGTAACTGCGTTGACTGAAGCTCAGTTCCCGCAGTCGCTGTTCTCGAAGAGCCTTCTAGACACAGTGCTGTACTTATGGGAACCTCAACTCCGTGCTAAATTACGATCTGCGAGAAGTGCGTACAAAATGGACTGGTGCCACTTCATCACCTGGTGCCAGCGGACCAAGCTTGAGTGCTTGCCAGGATCACCCGATACCATAGCATCCTACTTGAACTTCCTTTATCAGTCGGGCCGAACACCGGCAACTATCTGGAGGAGAGCACGTTCAATCGGGCGGGCACATGTTGCAGCGGGATGGGATGATCCCACGAGGCACAACACAGTCAAGTGGTTTCTGGCGAGACTGATAGAACCACTCGTCCTGGCGGATTCTCCTGCCCAGCATGGACGCGTGCATCTCAAGACTCCGCAGGACCACACATTCCGGGGGGACCCTGTGGCCTTGGTGCTCTTCTTAGGCTTCCTCAAGGCCTTCGTTCGCTCAGGCGCCGCGCGCCACTCCCGCGCCTCAGTAGAACTTCTGTCCTCCCAGATGCAGCCTACCCTGGGACCCAATGTGTGGACCTGGGACAGATCTCGGTAGCCATTCTTCAGCACACACCCAGTACAGGCATGCGGGCGACAGTGTAGCGGGCTTCCACCGCGTGGAAGCAACACGTGAGCCGCTACACCCCCGTCCGCTTCACACCGCCCCCAAGAACATCGCCTTGCCCAGGTTGTAGCTACATGGTTTCCGACATCAAGCCCTTCACAGGAATCCCGCACTGCTTACCGGAACAGGATCACCAAGAGTTTTCGTTAAAAAAGCGTGAAAAATCGACTCAGCCGGAAGGAATCACTCTTCGCACGGCGTATTCTTACGCCGACCCTGCGATCAATGGCACAGCCGCTCGAAAGATGGCGCCGCAAAGCCACGGGGCTAAAGGGATCTGCGTCCCCATGCTAGCCGGGCTGCCGAACATGGGTGATGAGGTTACGAATCGGCTCTCCTCTTTCACTCGGGGGAGTTTGTTCCCATTCAGGCGAGTGTTTGGGAGAGTGCCCGGGTGGTGGGAATGCGGATCGTGCGAACGGAGCCTAGCGGCGTGAGGTTCTCGCTGTCGCCCACGAGTATCCAAGGGTCCTTGGAGAGACGGGCCCGGGCCCGTCTTCCGGAGGGAGGGGTTGCCTGGAGATGGGCGCCTGATCTCAAGACCACGTCGTGGAGAACCTAGACTGACAGGTTACGCGTTACGCACTATCGCAATAGGAGGAGTATGACATGAAGAGAATCCTTGTCGCCGCCATCCTGACGGTTGCACTCGCCGCAGTGAGTGGGCCCGCATTGGGCAGTTCCTCAAGTACGCAGACTGTCACCTATGAAGTCCAAGTCATCAACGAGATCTCCGTAAGTGGCAACCCTGCCCCGCTCATCGTGAGCGCCGCAACGGCTGGAAGTCAGCCTAATAGCGTGACTGATGCAACCACGACTTACGCCGTTACCACCAACGAGTCGAACAAGAAGATCACCGGGGCAATCGATACGGCCATGCCCTCTGGCGTCACACTCACTGTCAACCTTGCAGCGCCGACTGGCGCCAATTCCGCGGGTGCAGTGACGCTCACCGCTCTCGCAGCAGATCTCGTCACGGGCATTTCCACACTGGCCGAAAGCGGCCTGACGATAACCTACACGCTCTCCGCAACCGTCACCGCAGGCGTGGTCGCATCGGCTAACAAGACCGTAACCTTCACTATCATCGACGGAGTCTAGAGTCCCGTAGTGCTGTCCTCGGATGGCCGGCGGTCCCTCGTCGGCCATCTTTCCGGAGTGATGTGACGTGCGCGTCTTTGCGCTCATAGCGGTCATCCTTATTCTTGCCAGTACCTCCGTCGATGCCTACGAAATCGTCGCAGTCGGCGGCTGGTGGCGCATGGTCACCTCAGCGGACCTGGTAGGTGGTGCAGGAACTGACCTCGTGAGCACTTACGAGGGTTCCGCAAATGAGAGCGTGCTCAGCATCTCCGGATGCTCGGAACCGACTGACCCGTGGAGAGTCGACGTGAGGAAGACGGATACGAACTGGCACGGTGATCTGGCGCTTTCAGTCAGGCGCGTTTCAGGCGGGGATGGGTTGGGAGCCGCGCCTTCGGGCGGGGACACCTACGTGCCTGTCGGGTCTGAGAACGCCGAGTTTTTCTGGGGTTGGGGGGACAGAAGGGACATATGCGTTCAATACCGCCTTTCAGGCATGTCCGTCCGGATTCCTCCGGGCATCTACTCTACCACGGTGACCTACACAGTAGTTGACCTGTGAATGGCTCGAGGAGGCCTGGAATGAAGAAGATCCTGGCGAACGCGGTTTTGGTTGTATTCTTCTTGATACTGTTTGCAGCGAGTCACGCCCTAGCCAACGTCGCAGTGGTAGGGAGCTTGACCAGGCAGTCAACTGTTGAACCGGGCCAGAAGGTCGACGGCTCCATAGTCTTGCGGAACAACGGGTCAGACCCGGTCGAGATCAAGGTCGAACAGTGTGACTACTTGTTCTATGCAGACGGTAGAACCGACTACGCGAGGCCTGGCGGGAACCCGCGGTCAAACGCCGGGTGGATGGCGGTCGCCCCCGCCAGACTGGTGATTCCCCCAAATGAGGTCGGTTTCGTGTACTACACGATCCGCGTCCCAAACGACCCGGAACTGAAAGGCACTTACTGGAGCATCATCATGGTAGAGCCCGTACCCTCCACAAGCCCCGAGAGCATCAGGGCCAAGGAAGGGAACTACGTCCTGGGCGTGCAGACTGTGCTCAGGTATGGAATACAGGTCATCACGAATGTAGGTACAACAGGCGCGAAGAACGTGAAGATCCTGAACCGGAAACTCGAGCGAGGTCAAGATGGCACGTGCACCCTCCTACTTGACCTGGAGAATACCGGGGAACAGATGATAACACCCGAGGTGAGAGCTGAGGTCTACGATCGCGAGGGCAGACTGGTCGGAACGTTCAAGGGGACACGCAAGAGGATCTACCCGACGACTTCAGTCAGGTATGCCATACCCTTTGAGGGCCTCGCCAAAGGCAGGTACAGGATCCTCGTGGTAATCGACGATGGCGACTCCGCAGTATGGGGGGCGCAGTATAGTGTGGAACTTTAGTGAAGGAGAGTAGAACGAGAGGTGTCTCCTTCGGCCCGTGCTGTGCTACTCCTACTGACCGCCGTGGTCACAGCGGCCGTCGTCTCGACGTGGGTGCCGTGCCTGGCTTCGGAAGGTGAGCCGCTCGTGCTGGTGCGACGGCCTGGTTCGATCCAAGCGATCCCAGGTCAGATTGTCACCATGACATTTGTGGTCGAGAATTCGTCTCCCTCCACACGAACGCTCACAGATTCTGTGGAGGTTCCAAGTGGTTGGGCAATCGTCTCCGTGGGTCCACCGTTTTCGCTGCCGCCAGGCGAAAGCGAGGCCCGCATGGTGAACCTGGTAGTCCCCAAGACGTGCCTTGGGGGATCCGGTTACTCCGTCGCCTACTCGGTCGTGGACCCAACCGATTCTTCGTGCTTTGTACGAGCGGAGATCGAAATTATCGTCCTGGGCCGCCCTTCCGTGGAGATCGCGGTCCTTTCTTCTCAGGCTTACGTGATCGCAGGTGAGTCCCACAAAGCCGTATTCGCTGTCAGTAACCGCGGCAATGTCCAGGTCGAAGTCAAGGCTCGCGCATACACCGGAGAAGGCTCGCCTGCGGTCGCCAATATCAGTTCATTTCTCTTATCCCCTGGAGAGTCAGAAAAGGTCTCCGTCGCAGCGGAGACGGACGTTCGCCTGAGGCAACAACGAAAGCAGGTGTTGAAACTTCAGGTGACGTACCAAGGACCGGACGGGAACGAGGTCGCCGTGGAGTGCGCCACTGCCGCAGACGTCCTTCCCCTGGCGTGCGGAGATGAAGATGTCTACATCAAGATGCCCCTATCCCTTACAACACACGTATCCACAGGGACTTCCGGCCTTTCACTCCGCACACGTCTGGCCGGATCGGGAACGGTAGACGAAGAGAGGCAGGTACGGGTCAGCCTCGCCGCGGACATCCCGACGCCCGGTCCTCAGTCCAGTCAGGGCGGTGGGGAGTACCGCATGAGTCTTACGACGGACGCAGGAACGCTTCACGTGGGCGATAGGTCGTTCTCTCTCACTCCTCTCACACAGACAGGTCTCTCGGGCAGAGGCATCGAAGCGTCGATGTCTATGGGCAGGACGACTCTCGGGTTCTACTCCGCCAATCCCTGGGGTGAGCAGCGGGAGGCAGCCTGGTACGTGAAGCCTGGATTCGAGACGTCATGGCCGATCAAGCTCTCTTACTTGGAACGATACGGCGGTACACCGAATCGTCCAGAGGGCGCGCGGATCTGGAGCGCCTCGACCAAGGGCTCCCTCGGGCCAGGTTCCACACTCGAGCTGGAATGGGCAACTAGTCACGGATACATGGGCGACGACCATCTCGAAGGTACAGCATGGCGGGCAGCGATGTCAGGGGAAGCACTGGGAGTCAGGTACTTCGTCGACCTACTTCACGCTGATCCAGACTACATGGGTGCAGTCAACGACACCAACGCGCTGTCGCTGCAGTTGAAAAAACCCATCGGAAACTCGACGCTCTGGGCGGGTTGGGCCCTCAGCGGGCAGGGCAATTCCTTCGGCCCGGGCCTCTTCAGCACCCTTCGAACCCGTTCGTTCTCCGCAGGGTTTACCTGCACGCCAGGCAAGGGCAGTTCGTTCTCGGCCTCCTACCGCGACACTCGAAAGCAAGAACAGACCCCCGACGGAATGGATTCAGCCCATGAACGGGTACTGCAACTACGCATCGCCCAACAGGTTGGCAAGGTGAGCATTGCAGCCTGCGTAGAGCCTCCAGCCTTTGCGGACCTTCTCTCGAGTGAAGAGGAGCAGGTAGCGAGGGCGGGAATCTCGTTGGCCTATGCTCCTTCAAGCCGGACGACCCTGGGAATCCACTGGCAAGCACAGGCCGAGACCATGGCGCAGATTCTCACAGATCCCAAGGTGACCCTGAGTGTTGTCGTGCACAATGAGATCCGCCCCGGGACGTGGCTCGAGGCGAACTTGAAAAGCGTCCAAAGCCACGGTCTCTCTTCAGGGAATCATGTGCTCACGCTTGCATGTCGGACCAGCTTCGGGCTGCCTGTAGCGCGAAAGACGAACGTCGGCACGCTCACGGGCAGAGTGTACGATTCTGAAGATCCTGCCAGAGGGGGAATCCCCAACGTCATCATCTGGGTGAGTGGGCTGAATGCCGTCACAGACCGTAACGGGACGTTCACTTTCCCCTCCGTCCCTGTGGGTCCCCAGTACCTGAGCATTGACCGCCGGTCCATCGGAGCGGAATACGTGACCGTGCAGCCGTCTCCCATGCCAGTTACTATATCGGGCGGCAGTACCGTGAGCGTGGATATAGGGATTGCCCGGGGCGCCTCGGTTACCGGTCGGATCGCCAGGTTTGGGCGGGAGCACGATGAGATACTGGGCTCCGACGCCGGACCACTCATCGAAAAGGAAGGGTTAAGGGGCATTCTAGTCGAACTTGCAGATGGCACCCAGGTCCTTCGCCGTCTCACGGACCCCGAAGGCGAATTCGCCTTCTCAGACCTGCCCCCCGGACGATGGGTCTTGACTGTTCGTGCCAACGCATTGCCGGGCCATCACTACATCGAGCAGGAATGCATGGTGCTTGATGTGCTGCCCGGTGAGAGAAGGTCCTTGCTGGTGCGGGTCTTGCCTAAAGCTCGCTCAATCGTGATGCTCGAAGAGACTGAGATCCCTTGACGGTCATCTCCGGAGCCAGCATGCATGCTCGTGAGTCTACACTCGGCCCGTGGGTGACGGTCGGCGCACGCTACGTGGGCCTGGCAGTGTCGGAAGACCTGGCCTCGCTCGCGGCTTTCCTCGCCTGCCCGTCGGGAAGCGGCAGGTGAGAACAGGAGGCACAACATTGTCCATACGCGTATCGCGGCAGGCAGCCGCAAGATTCCTTCTTGCATCTCAGGGCCTGCTTGAAGCGGACGACCTTGCTCCATGGCGGGACGAGCTATCGGGACCCGACGGGACTCTCGAGGCCGTGAGGCGCCTCGAATGCATCCAGGTGGACCCGGTCTCGCTCGTGTCTCAGAACCAGCATCTCGTCCTGTGGAACCGGGTTCGCGACTACCACCCTGAACAACTCGATGGGCTGCTCGGAGCGGGACGAGTGTTCGAACACGAAGCGAACGCAAGGTGCGTCATCCCAATGGAGGAGTACCCTCTGTTCCGCCCGCGGATGCGCCATTACAGGGCACTCGCATGGGAAAGGCGCGCCGAGCTCGGGGAGGCGCCCGAACGAATACTCCGCGAGATTACTGACCTCGGCCCCCGCACCTCGAGGGAGATCGAGTCTGACGAGAGAGTCGTCGCCTATTGGGACGCGGTTCCCCGGACCAAGGCCACGTCCTTTGCATTCGAGCTGCTGTGGGAGTCGGGCGAGCTCATGGTGACAGGCAGGCGCGGGCTCGAGAAGGTGTACGACATCCCCGAACGCGTCGTCCCCGCCGACCTCTGCGTGAAGGCTGAAGAAACCAACGATGAAGAGGCCGCTCGGGGCCTCTTGGACAAGTACTTCCGGGCTCTGCGCCTGTTCGACGTGGGGGACTTCCGGTTCGGCTGGCAGAGGATGCCCACTACCGAACGGCGCGCCCTTGTGGATGGCGCTGTCCGCGACGGGCGACTTGTGGAGGTCGAGATCGAAGAGGTGAGGCGGAGATACTACGTGCTCTCTCAGGATGTAGACCGTCTACGAGAGTTCGACAGGCCCGGGCTCGATGTCTCGCCGCGCGTGTTCCTCGTTTCTCCCCTGGACAACCTCCTGTGGAGGCGCGAAAGGCTCGCAGACGTCTTCGGGTTCGAGTATACCTGGGAGATCTACATACCAGCGTCCAAGCGCCGGTATGGCGCCTACACCATGCCCATAGTCTGCGGGGACAGAATCATCGGGAGAGTCTGCCCGCGCGCCGACCGGAAGCAGGGATTGCTCGTGGTGGAAGGCATCTGGTTCGAAGAAGGCACCGCGAACGACCAAGGCGTCAGCGATGCCCTCTTGAGGCTCGCGGAATTCGCCGGACTCCAGGAAGTGTCCTGGATACGGACAGGAGGCCTGCCGGATTAGGGTCAGGTACCGCGCGTTACCCCGACATCGACATCAGCTTTCCCCTGCCCACGATGATGACAAGCTTCGCCATCTCATCCCTCAGCCTGCGCCCGGTCAAAACCAGGGCAGCGCCGCCCGCGACCGCGCCGGCCACGGGCACTACCGTGGGCGATAGCAGCATGGCAAGGCCGGAGGTTGCGGCAGTATACACCCCGAAGGAGAACGTCACCCCAAAAAGGAGGCTGATCGCCTCGATGAGTGTTGTCAGGAAGAGAAACGATCCAAATCCGAAACTCGCCACAACCGTCTGGGCGATGGCGGCAGAGAATGAGGACTTGATGAGAGTCAGGACCGCCCGCGCGGAAAGCGCATCAAGCCCTAAAGACCTTCTTACAGCCTCGGCCTCAGCCGCGCTCAGCTTGGCAAGTTCATCTCTCAAGCCCCGTTCCACATCAGCGTAGCCAGCCTCGGAGGCAGTCTCGATCCGCCGCTTGATTTCTTCTACGTATCTTCTCACGCACTCCCGAAATACTGCGGACTCGAGGTCGGTGTCGGTCGCGAACCGGTGGGGATCGATGTTGAGGCTTCGCGCCGCGCGACGAAGTATGGCGGTCGCTATCGCTGATCGATCCATCGGACCCTTCGAGGTCTGCACATCAGCAGAGAACCTTCGGCCCGACCGCCCTGCAGCGCCGCCGGAGCGCGGAATAGCAGAGATCCGGGCGAGCCCTCTGGTCAAACGGCCTGCAGCCCGGCGGGACCATGAGGAATCCCGGCGACCCTGGCAAGCGCCTCATCCAGATGCTCCTCGAGCTCGCCGGCAGTGAGGGTCGACAGCGCGCGGATTTCCTGTTCAACCCTGCGATGAAGGACATTCGGGTCCCAGTCGAGCTGTGTGCGGAACTGGTCGACTCGTACGCCTCTACCAGGCGACACCTTGTCTACGGCCCACTTTGCGCCCCTGAGTGCGAAGTCCTTTGCCTTCTTCGCGCCCTTTTGTAGCCCTTCGCCCATTACGTTGAGGCTCGTGAAGGCGTTGAGTTGGGCCAGGAGCACGATCTCATCATCCCGGTCCAGGCGGTCAAGGCCCAGCATGAAAAGTATTTCCACCATGCGGGCCCACTGGGACACGCGGGGGCACAGGAGCCTCTCCGGCACAACTAGAACAGTCGGCCCCCCGGCATTCGCGGGTTTCGCTATCCTAGGTCTCCACAGGTATGTGCCATCCCGCCAGGGATGGGGATTCGGGGTCATGGAGTCTGAAGCGCCGTTGCACTGCCGCGAGATCCGCATTTGCATAGCAATAGGCACATCCGTGGACGCAGGTGTTGAATGCTCCGATATCTTTGCTCCTCACGCAACCGCATTCCCTACGCTGCGCAGGGTCTTTTGTGTGCGTGACGTCGATGCCGAACGCGGCCTTTATGTAGTCGTCGTCCACGCATTTGCCCGGTCCAATTCCGCAATCGGTCAGATCGAAGGGCTCGGCGCAGCTCACGATTTCCATCCCGTGCTCAGCGGCCACACTCGCCAAGGTGGCAAGGAGCCGCCGGGGTGGAGCGAGAATGGGAGTCACGCGTACCGCACCGGCTTTCTCAAGTCGCACGAGGCGTTGTTCAACCTTACGGTACATGTCGAGGAGGCTTATCACCACGCGAGTCGTCGACCCCGCAAGCTTACCGGCAATCTCCGAAAAGCGCTCTGCGTGATAGGACTCGGGGGTGAGATCACTCAGTACGATGGGATCGTACCGCCACACCACACGGTTCGGTCCTATGATGGACGCAAGCCCGCGGAATGTGTCAATGAGTTCGTCGAGGGGCGGCATCCCGGGCTCAAGCACTCCGGGATAGCCGTTGAGCGTGAACTGGTAGTAGTATCGGTAGCCGGACCGGTCAAGCTCGTTGCAGTATTCCAGCATCGGCCTGGCATTCTTGGTCCAGAACACAATAACATCTACATTCTCAGGTCCGAGTGAGACCGCAGACACTTGCGTAGGGTTGAATGGATTGGGGACTGTGCAGAACCCAGCTCGCACCCTGTTCATGAACCACTTGGAGTAGAACGCCGGTATGTCCGTCCGCCGGCTCGCGCTTATGATCACGCGAAGTTCACTCCTTTGCGCCTCGCCCGGAGGCATGACGGGGCCAGGGCCGGAGCTAGGGCCCAAGCCAGCCGCGATCTGTCAGGCCGCGCCACTGATGGAAGGCGACTCCATGTCAATTGTATCACATCGGGCAGCGGGAACTTGACAGCCTGTCGCGCCGGAGTTGGAGAGGACACCTCGGAGCTGGATGTCCGTGAACTCATGAGAAGGGCGGGAATGGTCGCCCAGGCTCCCACAATCCTTGCGAGAACAGTGACGGACAGCATCCGCTACAGGCCAGGCCTGCGCGGGCAGTGGCGGTGGTGTATGTAGCGGACTCTCAGGTGCATGTCTTGTGGTTCGCGGCATCATCCTCGGTGTTCGCCGGCCCCTTCCGCTCGTAGCTTACGTCTGAGCGGCAATGCCAGCACAAGCCCGATGGCAACCAGTCCGATGATGTCGGTGTAACCGCCAGGCTTGATCATGAGCAGGCCTGCGGCTGTAAACAGGACTCTGCTCGGGGCGCCGAGTCTGACGAGGAACCATCCATAGACTCCGGCGCTGAACGCCACCACCCCCACCATCGCCGTGAGGGCGGCCATGAGCACTCCCCACGGGGTCCCGAACATGAGAAGCTCTGGAGAGTAGACGAACATGAAGGGGACCAAGAATGCCACCAGCCCAATCTTGCAGGCCAAGATGCCTGTCTGGAAGAAGCCCGCCCCCGCCACCTCAGACGCGGCGAGAGAGGCAGGCGCCACAGGTGGAGTGATCATTGAGATGACTGCGAAGTAGAAGGCGAACATGTGGGACGGCAGCAGGTCGAAACCCAGCGCTCTCAGGGCCGGAACCGCCACCGCCGCGACTATGATGTAAGCCACTGTAGTGGGGACACTCATCCCCAGTATGATCGAGGCCAGGGCCACAAGGATGAGACCCACCCAGGCGGTCCCTCCGGAGAACCTCGACACCAGACCCACGAAGTTCAGGCCCAAGCCTGTGTAGGTGACGATCCCGATGACCATCCCGGCTATGCCTGTGGCCGCGGCGATCATGGCAGTCCTCTTGCCTGCGGTCTGGAGAGCGTCCAGTATGCGTCTGGGGGTTAACCTTTCTCCGGTTCCCAACCACGATACCGCGACTGTGGCGATGGTTGCATAGAGCCCTGCCCGCATGGGGCTGACTCCGGAGATGAAGGCCCCCACGAGCACCAGAATGGGGAGTGCCAGATGTACCTGGCTTAGGACCTGTTTGAGGCTGGGAAGCTCGTCCGCGGACATTCCGCGAATCCCGGTCCTCGCGGCCTCGAAGTCAACCATGAGGAAAAGGGAGCTGTAGTAGAGAATAGCTGGTATGAGGGCGGCGGCCATTATCCTCACGTAAGGTATGCCTGTGACATCAGCCATGACGAACGCCGCTGCCCCCATCACCGGGGGGACTATCTGCCCGCCGGTGCTTGCGCACGCCTCCACCGCTCCGGCGAAACTCGGCTTGTACCCTAGCCTTTTCATTGTGGGCACGGAAAAGGTCCCTGTCGCGTACACGTTGGCCACAGCACTCCCGGAGATGGTGCCGAACAGGCCGCTTGCGATCACCGCGATCTTGGCCGGACCCCCTCTGGTGCGACCGGCCAGGTACTTCCCTATGTCCATGAGGGCCCCTCCGCCCCCTGCCTTCTCGAAGAAGCTTCCGAAGATGATGAAGATCACAATCAGGGTGGCAGACGCGCCTACCGGTATCCCGTACACCCCGTCGAATCCGAAGTAGAGGATCTCCATGCTGTCCCTTATGGTCAGCCCCGCGTGGCGCAAGGGTCCAGAGAGCCACGGTCCAAGCCATCCGTAGATGAGAAACACCACGCCCACGATGGGAAGGGCATACCCGCTCGACCGCCGGGCCGCCTCAAGCAGGAGGACGGTGGCTGCCAGCGCAATTATGAAGTGGTGTGTCTCGAAAGAGGACACGTAGACTATCCAGGTGGCCATGACATCGTGTTCCACCACGAACCACCCGAAGGCGGTCAGAGCGACGCCGGCGAGAAGGGCGTCCACCCAGAGCCAGGTGGGGCTGGAGGCGGAGCCCTTCCGCGGAGGATACATGAGAAACACGAGCGTCACTGCGAAGGTGAGGTGTATGGTTCTCTGAAGTGCCGGAATGAGCACCCCGGACCATGCTGTGTACAGATGGAACAACGCGAACGCGGCTGCGACCACATTTACTACTGTGTTGCTGCGGTATCTTAGGTCCTTTTCACTCATTGGCGCACTCCCCTGACACTTTGAAGACCATCGGCCTATTCAGATATGTACCGGCTGCCACGTCCAGGGTGTCATCCCGGGTCTACTTCATCCAACCCTTCTCCCGGAAGTAGCGCTCGGCTCCGGGGTGCAGAGGGCCGCCCACGTTCCGCCAGGCGTTCTTCGGGTCAAACAGGGCGTGGTGAGTTCCCCAGTCCTGGACGATTCCAGGGTTCTCGCAGATGATCTTGACGATTCCGTAGACCACGTTCTCCGGCACGTCGTCACGGACGATGATGACGTTGGGCTCTCCGATAGTCCAACCGTCCTTCTCTGCCCAGACGAATTTGCCTTTGGGGATGAAGTTCTTGGCGTAGCCGTACTTTTCCGCCATCTTCTCGACGACGCTCTCTTCGGGATCCAGCCACTTCATGGCGGTCTTCGTGGTGAGCTCGACGACAGCGGGGACAACCGGCGCGATTATGGCGTCGGCGTGGCCGTCGGATATGAGGGTGACCGCATCGGCGTAGCTTGTGAAGGTCACGCTGCCACCCCACGACTGCAGCTCCGCGAAGGTTATGCCGTACTCATTCAGAAGCCTTTCAGCGGCCAGTGCAGGGGTGCTGGCTTTGCTTGTGGTTGTGAGCCTGAGCGGGTACTTCTTTTCCTTGAGCTCCTTTATGGAGTTCACAGGAACGGACTTCTTAACCAGGAACAAGCCCATATCGCTTGTCCCAACTTCAGCCACGGCCCTGATGTGCTTGGCAGGCACTGTCTCGTAAGGGTCAGTGCCCAGCCTGGCAGACTGGTAGAGGTGAGCGACGGTCAGGCCCAGCTGTGCCTTGCCTGTCTCCACAAGGGTCGGGTTACCGACTCCCCCACCGGGGATGACAGTGACCAGAACGTCTGGGAACGCCGTCTTGATCTGCTCAGCAATGCTTCCTGCCAGGCCATACCAGGCTCCTCCCGCGGGTCCGCCTGCAAATGTAAGTCTGCTTGCGGCAAACACTCCCGCCGAAGGCAGGCAGGCCGACAGCACGACCAGAGCCGCGAGAACCATTCCCAGGGTCAATCTAGTGTTCCGTTTCATGTTCCGATACCTCCCATTAGTAGTCCCATGACTTGTTCTTGCGAGACTGACCGCCTATTGAGCAGCGTGGGTCGAAGCCACCACCTGCCTAACTCGAGGCCGCGTGCAAGAGGTGGGCCAGGTGGTTCACATCGAACACTGGGAGTCCAAGGCTCTCCTTGAGCCTCGGGGTGTAGGGGGCCAGGTTCGTGCATTCCAGTAGGAACGCCCCTATGCCCGGCTCCTCATCCTTCAAGGTTTGGCACACCGCCAGGACTTCCGAGAAGACCGCCTCTGTATCCAGCTCGTATGGGGGTTGTGCCTCCATTATGCTGGAGGTGAAGTGAGGGCAATCCTCCAGACCCGCGAGGACCAGGCGGTCCGGTTCTCCCCATCCTACCTGCTGGAACACGGAGACCGGGAGGTTCGAGGCGGCGATGACCGCTATCTTCTTGTCAGAAGGGAGCAAGGCTCCGATGGTGGGCAGCAGAATCAAGGCCGAACTGGCAACGGGGATGCTCACCGACCTTGCGAGCGTCTGCTGGTACCTGATGAGCAGGCCGCAGCTGGTGAGTATGGCCTTGACCCCTAATGCCTCAAGCCTCCTGGCAGCCTCAACCAGAGCCTCCACGGCTTCAGGCTTCCCGTGCCGGGTGAGATCCGCGGCGGGAATGCCCGTCAGCACCTGGTACTGCACCGGAAACGGGAAGGTCCGGGCATTGCCTATGTCCCCGACAGGCCTCGGGAACTTGCAGTCCAGCATTATGATTCCGAGAGACACCCCGGATGTTGGGCGCCCTCCCCGTAGGATAGTCATGAGTCTCCTCCCCGCTCTGCTCTATGCAGTCTCTTCACGGTTGAGGCGCTTGTAGGCTTCGTCCAGCTCCAGGTACATATCATAGGAGTCCTCCAGAGACATCCGGTCCCACGATAGCCCGAGGCCTTCCCTTATCCACCTGCGCTCATTCTCGGTGAAAGTGACGGTCCCGTTCTCGTCCACAGATTCCAGCCCGTCGATGTGCATCCCCACTTCGTTGATGCGGCGGGCTTCATCAGGTGTCAGTCCCTCGGGGAGGACTACCTGGGCGCCTGCGGCCGTGAGCCTGACTGGGGTTCCTCCCGGGGCCCCGTCTACCCCTGACCCGTGGCGTATCTCTCCAGTGTCAAGCAGGATGGCCCGCGCGGTCTCCACTGCAGAAGCCGCGGTGATGGACGCGTTGTTGTCCACCGGGGTACTCACGGTCTCAACCCCTGTGACGTCCACAGCATGGTCTATCAGTTCGTTGTGATCCAGTGATCTGGTTACGTCCTCCCCGTTTGCGTAGATCCGCAGGAAGAACGGAACAACGCTCGATGGGAACCTGCGGATGGCGTGGTGGCTAACCATCTGTATCCGAATAGCGCTGTATGGAACACCGAGCTTGTTCCCAACAGCCAGCCTGATCCCGTGGGTGGTGGAGTCCAGGGTCCCCGCCCCTACCGTCGGCACTAGCCCCAGAGGTTTCAGGATGAACGGCCCAGTGTCCGGGGCGGCCAAGTTGACGACGCGGGTGTCCGGGGAAGCGTCATGAACCGCCCGCATCAGAGGCCAGAGCACCGCCATGTCCTTGGGAAGGGTGTGGGCAAACCCCGGGGTGAACCCCATCCTCTTCTGCCGGCGCCGGAGCGCGGGGAAGTAGGGGTAGAGCGTCATCAGCGCGGCACTGTTGATTATCAACCTAGGCTTGATCTTCTCGAGCTGTTCGGCGGCGGCCTCGTAGTCCCGAAGGTCCAGAGGAAGCGCCTCCACCTTGCAGTCGTGCCCGCGCATGAGGGCGTTCGTCTTCGTATTGAAGAGCACCGTGGACGCCCTGCGGGGATCCCGGCACACGAGGTAGATGAAGTCGGCAACGCCCAGGCGCGCCAGGAACAAGGATATGTAGGTCCCGACTTGTCCGGTGGCGCCAGTGACTATGACAGCGTTATCTGCCACGATTGCTGCGACCTCCCCAGGCTTAAGGTGTGGCGGATTCCAGGAGCGCAACTATCTTGGGGTGTATGAACTTCCCGTCTTCGTAAATGCATTCTCCGTCGAACTCCACTCGGGCGCCGGTCATGAGTCCGTCGGTGTGGCCGTTCGCCCTGACCTTCCCCTGGAAACAAGGGAGGTCGTTTGTTCCGAATCCTACGTCGAAGAGCCCGTACATCCTCTCGTCCAGGAACTTCAGCCCGGAAAGCTTCTTGAAGTTGGGGTTGATACCGAACCCGTAGTGGGCCACCCAGTAGATGTTTGGGTCATTCCTCTGTTCGAACCAAGCTCTGAACCTGTCAGCCTGGGCCTCTCCGGAGATCTTCACAATCCTACCTTCGCGTATGTCCACGGTAATGGGGTGCTGGAGTATGCCCACAGGATAGGCGAAGGCGTCGAAGACCGCTCGCCCGTTCCAGCTCTCTTCAACGGGGGCCTGTCCCACCACGCCTGGAGGCAGGTAGCCCTCCTCCCCTGCCAAGGCGACCTTGCCGGGGTTGAGTTGAACCGGGCGTCCGCCAATGGTGGCCTCAAGATCCGTTCCGGCCTCAGAGGTGATCCGCACCTTCTGAGCCTTGGACATAATCCCTTCCAGCACTTCGCATATCCCGTCAGTGACGGTGAAGTCGTGCTGGTAGACGTGGCGCACTAGAACCTCGGCTGTGGCGCTCAGAAAGCCCAGCATGCGTGTTCCACCCTGCAGCATCTCGAGAAAGGCCTTGGTATAGAAGTCAGCGCTCTCGTAGGGTATCAGGGTTATGGCCACGTCTGCGGATTTCATGGTAGCGGCCAATGTCCTGGCAGGCTCTACGTTGTGTTCACCTCGGTAAGGAGTCATGGTGACTATGGGTCGGGCCCCTTTCTGCCATGCGGCGTCAAACAAGGCCTCCACCACTCGCCTGTCTGAAGGGGGTTCAGTGATGATGAGAAGGTTCTCGTCCTTCTTCACCGACGCACGGTCCAGGAACTTCAAGGCCGCGCGCAACAACAGATCCTTCGTTATCTCCATCTGAGTCGTCCTCCTGCGTTCTCTGCATCGTCATCTGCTTTCCCAAAGTAAAGCGATGAAGCAACTGGACGCACAACTCCCTGACCCCCTGCAGTTGACACTGACCTACAGCTCCGGGGCCTGGGCACAGCTAATAGGCAGTTGTATTCAACGAAATACGCGATTCTCCTTTTCCAACTACGCATTCCGCTGGGCGCATTCGATGTGAGTTGTCGACGAGGCGACCGAGCATAATGGACCCGTAGAACTGGACACGAAAAGGGTCGATTTCAAGCTATAATGGAGCTATGAAGAAGACGTACTCACCGAGTTTCAAATCGCAGGTTGTCCTCGAGCGCCCTGGCCCCCTAATTCCGGAGTTTATGCGGCAAATGCTCTGGCAGGCACAGTATTGCGGATGAATGCTTCGTGGAATGCTTCTGGCGACATGAATCCTGGACCTCCGTGCCTGCGGCGCTGGTTGTAATGCCTCACGTATTCAGCTACGGTAGCGTACGCTTCAGCAAAACTGCCAAACTCGTATCTTGTGTAACACTCTTCTTCCACAATTGAATGAAACGCTTCTATGTGCGCGGTCATGTTCGGCGTCTTGACCGGTATCCTCTCATGCGTTATACCAAGCGTGCCACATGCCTCTTCGAAGTGCCTTGCTATGAACTGTGGTCCATTGTCCGTCCTTAGCTTGGGCACGGCCAGACCGCCGCGTAGCCCCCGCTTGCGAAGGGCGTACTTGAGCACCCTTGCCGCATCGGACGCTGTACAGCCCGTCCCGAGGTGACAGTCG
>JANLFS010000061.1 GCA_024655925.1 Bacillota bacterium
ATCGATGTCGATGGCTTTGGATATGGCGTCCCTCACTTCGAACTCGTCGAACGGTGCCTTATTAACATTGAAACCAAGTCCACGGTAGGATCCGCCGCGGCTCAGAAGTTTCAATTTGGGGTTCTTCGACACGGTTGCCATTGTGTCCACGTTGAACAGGTACGGAACAACGTCTACCTCGCCGGAACTGACAGCAATGGTCTGGACTGTGGGGTCAGGTATAACCTCGAATTCAACTCTGTCAAGGTAGACTGGGAGCCAATAGTCGACGTTGCGCTCGAGGACTGCTCCGTGATCAGGTGTGAAGCTCTTCAACTTGAAGGGGCCAGACCCTATGGGGTTCTTGGCAAAACCGTCCTCACCAAGCTTCTCAACGGCCTCACGAGGCACGATGACCACGCGAGCCAGTCGGTTGGGATCGTTGACCAGGAACGGGGATGGACTTGGTGTCTTGATCTCCACCGTATATCTGTCGAGCGCCTTGACGCTCACGATCTCACCGAGGGTGAATGCCGTGCTCACATTGCGGAAACGGTTGACCGAGTACACGACATCGTCCGCCGTGACCTCACGCTTTGCACCTCTTGGGAACACCGAGTTCCCGTCCTGGAAGTACACGCCTTTGCGGAGGCGAAAGACCCAGGTAGTGTCGTTGGGGTTCTCCCAGCTCTCGGCCAAGTGCGGGGCAGGCCTGAACTCATCTTTGCTGATGATGAAAAGCGGATCGAAGATCAGGCTTATCAAGTTGGTCTCATCATTCGCTGCGGTTTTGTAAGGATCCAGCTGTTGGAGGGAACTAGCGGCTATCCGCAGGGTGCCTCCTTTCCTCGGTTCGGCCGCGACAGAAGAGCCTGCCACAGCCGCAAGAAGCACCAACGCCACTGCCAACAAGTATCCGCGCTTCATAAACATGCGTGTACCTCCTGCTGAGTGAAATATATCCGTTCGACTCACTTATCCATTTATACATCGTGCAGTCTATCCACGTCAACTGGATTCCCCCACCTTATGGGCTTGTATCCTCGCACGCCAAAGAGCACCAGGTCAGCCTCTCAGAGTGTCATCCCCCACGACCATGAGGCCTTCAGACACCTGCTCCAGCGCTGCCATGAGCATTCGAGCAGTCACCCCTCAACTCACGCGCGTGTTCTACTCCACCGTAACTTGGGCACACTTCGTTTTGGGAGGTGCTCAGATGAAGGGTACCACGACTAGCTGGATCGTGACCGGTCTAGGCGCGGTAGTCTCTGGTGTCGGAACACGGATGAAAGGCCGTCTCGGCTCTGGTGTGGTCGGCTTCGGCCTGGCTCATGTGATGCTGGGACTCCTGGACATGCTCCGCCCCTCGGTCAGACGCTGATCCAAGTGCCCCTCCTCACCGGGCGCCATCCGCGATGCGGATCGGCGCCCCCGAGTTACTGCGGCATCAAGAACCAGGGCAACCGCAAGGTCAGTCCCTGCACAAACGCGGTCAGTAGGAGAACAGCCAGCATGGTGGGCCACAGACAAATCATTGGGTGGGCGAAAGCCTCCTCAGCAGTGGTCCCGCCGAACATCCAACGAACAATCCGGTTCCAACCGGGGGCGTCGTGAGCCCGACCCCGAGGTTGTGGCTGGACGGGATCTTGATCCCCTGTGTCGCCGAGGCCTCGATCATGGCATAGGAGCGCTCCACGTTCTTGGTTCACTTAGAAGTTCCATTCACGCCCGCCGGTTTTTTTCTGCCACCCCATTGACAACCTCTCAGGGTGAGATGTAGTATGTGTATTGTGTATTAGTACACTAGTACACTAATACTGAGATGCACCCATACAGGGTGTGAGAAGCGGAATCCCTACTGAAATGGAAAGGGGGAGTCGCGCGGATGGAGCTAAGGTTCGACGAGTCTATCCCCATATACCAGCAGATCCTTCAAGGAGTGCTGTGGGATGTGGCGGTCGGGGCCGTGGAGCCTGGAAGCAGGCTGCCGTCAGTCCGGGAGCTTTCGAAACTCACGCGTTCCAATCCAAACACGGTTCAGCGCGCCTACATGGAATTAGAGAGGATGGGCGTGGTTGAGACCCAGAGGGGGCAAGGGACTTTCGTAGTTGGAGATCCAAGCATCATCGGGGAGGTCAGAACCAACGTGACGAGCTCGGCCGTTAGATCATTCGTTGAGGAGATGCGACGCCTCAAATACTCAGACGAAGGTATAATCGAGCTGGTGCGGGAACAGTTGAGGAACACCCGGGGTCTTCAGAAAGAAAACCCCGCTCAGGAACCCTGTGAGTCAGGGACAGAAATGGTTCAACGGACAACGGGGGAGCTTTCGGAGGTGATTGCTGATGGCCGCAATTGAGATGAGGGGAGTCCAGAAAAGCTACTATCTCGCGCGTGCCCTCGACGGGATCGACCTGTCAATTGAGCCAGGCAAGATCGTGGGGTTACTTGGACCCAACGGCGCCGGGAAGTCCACTCTCCTGAAGCTGTGCGCCGGACTCATCCACCCTACCGCTGGCTCGGTGCGCGTCCTGGGCCAGGAGGTCTCACTGAAAACCAAAGCAAGGACGGCGTTCGTGCCCGAGATCGACACTTTCTATGGGTGGATGACCGTCTCCGAGGCTTTGAGACTCGAGGCGTCCATGTTCGCCGATATAGACCCAGCTGAGGTGACAGAGCTCCTCCGGGAGCTGAAGCTGGACGCCCGGGCACGTATCGCCCACCTCTCCAAAGGAATGCGGGCAAAGCTCAAGCTTGTTGCGGCGATGTCCCGCAAGGCGGATCTAGTTCTGATGGATGAGCCCCTGGCCGGCATCGACCCGCCTGCAAGAGCGGCGATTCTCGAGACAATCGCCACCAGGTACCGTCCGGGAGAGCAGACTATCGTGATCTCCACCCACGAGGTGCTCGAATCCGAGAAGCTCTTCGACGATGTCGTGTTCCTATCGGGCGGACGGATAGCCCTCCAGGGAAACGCGGACCAGCTCCGCGTGGAGAAGGGTAAGTCCCTGAATGAGGTCTTTGCGGAGGTGTGCTGACATGACTCGCTGGCTCGCGCTCATAAGGAAGGAGATCCAGGCATCGTGGGGGCCTACAGCTGTTGCCGCAGCCCTCATCGTGGCTCTCGATACATGGCTCATTGCCAGGACCACTGCCTGGCGCATCAGGTACCCTGGCCTCTCATTCGGGCTTGCGATGGTGCCTCTCGCGGTTCTAATGGTGTGGACCATCTGGGCAGGATACCTGGCGGTACGGTCAGAGTGGCATGGCAGGACCTCGATGCGTCTCATGTCGTTCCCAGTAAGTGGGCGGACAGTTCTCGGATCCAAGATAGTGGTGCTCATGGCGCAGTTCACAATCCTTGCGGGTATCGCAGTCGTGGGACTGCTGCTCGTCGCGGCACGGGAGCCAGGCATCCAATTCGGGACCGTGGGTTCCATGATCACGACAGCGTTCAAACCGTGGGAACTCGCCGTCACCGTGGCATCCATGACGCTCGTGCTTCTTGCGGGCGTCGCCTACGTTCTGTCGATGGGCATATTCTCTTTCGTGATCGGCACTACTGTCGCGAGGCTCTCGGGGCTCATCGCAGTCGTTGTCTTCGGTCTTCTGGGGTACATCTCAAATGCTTTGGGTCCACTCGCGATGTATGTGTTCTCGTTCATTCCGAATCCCAGCATTATCATACACTCCTTCACATTCGGCCCGGGCGGCGCAGAGGCCGCCACATACGTGAGACATGTTATCCCCGCGCTTCCGTTCTGGCCACTGGTGCTAGGGTCTGTGATCCTCCTGCTCATCGCAGGACGCCTTCTCGAAACAGAGGTTGACGCGTAGGAAAGGAAGGAGAAGCACACCATGAGAATCTGGCGCACCACAATTCTTGTTGCCCTGATCTGCCTGGCGCTCCTCGTGAGCGCAGCCAGACCTTGGCGGATGGGTACGGAGCTCCTGGCTGACCGGTTTCGAGACTCTGTGATCTTCAATCCTGGTGCCTCGCCCGGAATGCGCGGCGTCGCCGCCCACAAGAGGTTGGCTGAGCGCCACGAAGCGGACGGGGTCCGGACCGTGGTTGTGGATGTTCCCGTGGGAGAGCTTGTAGTGGAGGGCTCTTCCGATCCAAGTATCGGCATTGAGGCAGAACTTACAGGTTACGGCGTAGACACCGACGACGCCCGCCGAAGACTCGAAGACATCACTCTGTCAGTGGAGCAGCAAGAGCGAATCCTTCGGATCACTGGCCAAATCCCTGTGACGCAGACTCGCGGGCGCAGTGATAGGATGGATGTGACCGTGCGGGTGCCCCATTCCATCGCAGTGCAGACCACGGCAGGCCTGGGTAACCTGCGCGTCTCCGGCATCGACGGGGACGTCACCGCAATTGGCCGCCTTGGAAAGGTTAGGGTTGAGCGCACGCGTGGAGACATCACTGTCCGGTCTGACCTAGGTGATGTGAGCGTGGTGGACGTGGAGGTCCAAGACACCCTGGATATCTACGCCTCCCTGGGCAAGGTCCATGTGAGGGGGGCGCTTGGCCGGACGAACAGAATCGAGACAGCCACGGGTTCTGTGGACCTTGAGATCCCCGAAAGCACCTCGTTGATGCTGGACGCCTCGTCGTCCATGGGCAAACTCAAGACCTCGTTCCCGGTCACAGGCCACAAGGAATCCGGGATGTCGTCGGGAGCATCGGGCCAGCTCGGGACTGGAACCCCTGTGGGAAGCCTCTTCATTAGGGTCTCCCTTGGCGACATCTCCATCAGCACATTCCCATCCCGGTAGATGGGGCCTTGGAATGCGTGTATGCATGGACGGTTGACGTAGGGCGCCGGGCCCGCTGGGAGTCACCTCCCACGCCCGGGCCCTTAGTGCCTGTCTTGAAGCACGCCTCTTGACATGGACTGGGCCCGCCGCGAACCGCGGGGCCTCAGCCCGTGCGGGCGTCGCTGGCTCACGAGGCCTGGCCCGCGCACGCCAGAGCGTCGATGGACCGGGACACTTCCTGTAGGGCGGGCAGCAGGTGCCCAGGTTCCAGCGCCCGATCGCTGACTACAGTGAGGACAAGTTCTCCCACCGGGATGACAGCCACGACGGAGTCCCCAGCCACACCGTTGATGTAGCATGCACGGCCGAGTCCGAGTCCGGAGAGGGCGTCCTCACCGGATTCCACGAGCTTCAGCGCCGCAACAGCCAGGCGATCTCTGTCTACGCCTTTGGGAACACGCTCGGCAACAACTCTTCCGTCGCGGCAAACAAGCAGGCATCCACGGACCCCCTCGATCTCCCCCAGGGTGAACAGTATGTCCCGGAATCCCATGCACTGTCCAGCCTGCTCACCCGGGATGAACCTGATTTCGGGCCTCCTGGCGGCGGCTTGGGCGAGGAGTTCCTCCTCAGCCTGGTCCCTTCCAGTCCGAATCAGCAGACCCATTTGGGTGGCCAGTGGAACCTCTCCTGGCTCGCGTGATGTCGATTGGCGGGGCAACGCAAACCACAATACCACGAGGAGCACCTGGGCAAGGACCACGGGCTGCGACTTATACAGGGCCTGCTCCAAAGCCCAGCTGAACTCGGCCGGCCCCCACAGCCATGAGAGCGCCCCAGCCACGACCACCGCAAACCCCGCGCGCACTCCTGCCATGCCAGCTGCCCGGGTAATCACCCTGCCAGCTGGTGACCGCCTGTCGGACACGCTGGCGACCGTCAGGTAGACAAGGAGTTCAAACGCAACAGACTGCCAAGTGTCGACGGGGGCCACGCCCGCCATATCTCGCCGGAGGACAAGCAGAGACAGAAGAGCTGCTACCAGCAGAAAGAGCGTGGCCACATAGACGCGAACCACCCTGGCGTAAGCCGGCATGACCGCTCCACCACCTCATACCCGAATCTCCCGCCATCGCCCGCCTGCGAACCGGGCGATGGACATACCAGCCCTGACAAACCAGTCGAGAGCCATCGCGTACCATGCCCCCGCGAGCCCGAGCCCCAAGATGCGAACGAAGAACCACGCCATTGCAAACCTCACGCACCAGATGCTGAAGACCGTGAGGTACAGGACTGACCTCGTGTCACCGGCGCCGCGAAGCGCGCCTACCACTGTGAACCCGGCCGACATGGGAATCTGGGCCACAGCCATGATCCTGAGGACTGACGCACCCATCTGGATGATCTCGGGATCATCGACGTAGAGGGACATGAGCTGCGCAGGAATCGCGAAGAGCACCAGGCCCATGACACCCATGATCACCGCGGTTATCCTCCACGACTCCCAGCCTGCCCGCTGGGCCACGTCCGGTCGCCCTGCACCGAGCGCCTGCCCCACAAGGGTGGTGGCGGACACGGCAAAGGCAAAACCGGGCATAAACGATATGGACTCTGCGTTGATCGCAATGGCGTGTGCAGCGTAGGCCGCAGTCCCCAGGCTTGAAACAAGCCTGACGTAAAACACCATTCCCAGGCTCAGGCTGAGCCGTTCGAGCGACGCAGGAAGCCCCACGCTCAAGACCCGCCTGATCGTTCCGGGATCGAACCGAAACTTCGGCCCCAGCCGTGCAGTCACTGCCCCCGTGCCCGATAACGCGTGCCAGAGCAGCCAGACCGCTCCCGCCGACCTGGCCAAGGTAGTTGCAAGCGCCGCACCGGTGACCCCCATCGCGGGGAACCCAAGATTCCCGTAGATCAGAGCGTAGTTGCCGATCAGATTGGATATGTTCACGAAGGTATTCACCTTCATGGGGAACCGAGTGTCACCCGCCCCGCGCAAAGCCGCTCCGATAGTCATATTCACCATGAGCATGAAAAGGCCAGGGATGAGCGTGCGCATGTAGCTCAGAGCCAGAGTCTGCACGTCCGGGCCAGCACCCATGAACCTCACGATCCAGGGGCTAGCCGCATACCCTGCCACAGAGAGAGCTGCCGCCACGACCACTGTAAGCGCCAGAGATTGGGCTGTCACCTCGTCAGCCCGGGGCTTCTGATTAGCCCCGATGAACCTCGCCACCAGAGCGGTCGTGCCCACACCAAGGCCCATGAAAAGGCCTTGGACCAGGAAAAGGGGTTGAGTGGACAGCCCCACCGCCGCGACGGAGGCCGCACCCAGCCTGCCGACCATGATCATGTCGGCCATCTGCGTCAACGTCTGTAAGACAAGTTCTGCAACAACTGGCCACGCCAGCCACAGCACGGCCCGTCTCATCGACGAAGGCCTGGACATGAGCTCATCTGGACCCATGCCTGCAAGACCCGCAGCCATCCACGAGGCTGAAGCAGCCCCGGGCGCAACGTGGACGCGCCCGGGGCCACCGCCTGCCGGCGTGGCCACGACCTCCGCAGAGTCCGTATCAGCCATCAGATGATCCTCCTGAGTCTCCTCCCGTGACTAGAATCTCGATGACAACTCGAGCCCGAGAGTCTGCCGTTTGAAGTCATATCTAGTCTTGATGCTCGAGAGGAGCCCGTGCGCGAGGTCGAGACCCACGCACACGTCAGCCGACTCGATCGGTCGGAAGAGTTCCGGGCCAGAGTAAGTGGCCGCCCCGACCACTGGAGCGGAGATTGTCACCGTCAGCTCGATGTTCTCTCCAAGGGACACCCACCCACTGCCCGAAAGCCATGCGTGTTCGGATGCCCCGCCGCCCTGAGCGACGATGGCGATCTCCGCGCCGGACTTGTCAGTGACGTCAGCTCGGAAGGTGAGTTCCGAAAGGAGGGTCACAGACGGCGCACCGAGCGCGATCCCCGAATACAACTGGATAGACACACCAAGGCCCGCTGGCCTGTACCTCGATATGTAGCCAACGTCAGCCCGCCATTCATTCTCACCTATGAGTCTGGAGTACGCGACCCTGAGCGAGTCCGCACGGGTCCTCGTACTCTGCAGAAGAGCAGTGACGTCCACCCATCCACGGCCCGCCACATCCGTGACGCCGCCTGGAAGCCAATAGTCCCGCCCGATCAAGCGAGCGGGAGTGGTATCGAAACCCGCGGGCACATACCCGGCCTCGGTCTGCAAGCCGATCCTCGCCGTGCTCCCGGTTGCGCGCCCGACTGCAGCGATGGCGGGGCCGTCGCCAAGATCCTGCAAGTACAGTATGCCGGAACTCTGCACCGCTGCCACCAAGCTCCACATCCTGGCCCAATCAGCCCCCAGCCCGATGGTGTAAGGGATGCTCCCCTCGTGCTCACCAAACACGGTTGGGTTGATGGACCCACCGGTCCTGAAGGTCACGCCCATGCACTCCAGGTCGGCCGATATCCCCACCCAGTCGAGGCTCAGTCGGAGTCCGTTATCCTCGGCACGCCAGATTTCAAAACCTGCGAAGACCACCGGCGTGCCGTCGACCACGGTAATTGTGGTCGGACCAGATGCGTGAGCGGCCCCGGACGCCAGAGTTACGAGCATCGCGAGCACCGCGACTATCCATTTTCTACCTGGGTTCATTCTGCGCGTACCTCCTTACGACTCACTCGTGCAGCGATCCCGTCCATGAGCTCATAGATAACCGGAATCACGAAGAGTGTCAGGAATGTGGCCGTCGCAAGCCCTCCTATTACCGTGAGGGCCAGAGGCATCTCAAGCTCCGAGCCCTGCCCACGCCCGATAGCGATGGGGATCAAGCCCAGAATGGTGGTTAGGGCAGTCATCAATATGGGCCGGAGACGGGCTCTGCCCGCCTCTATGACTGCTTGCCTCGTCCGCATTCCCTGCGACTTCAGCTGGTTTATGAAATCCACCATCACTATCCCATTGTTCACCACAATCCCCGCGAGGACAATGAGTCCGATAATCGCCGTTACACTGATACTAGTCCCACTGACAAGGAGAATGCCTGTAGCTCCGATCAACGCCAGCGGCAGAGTGAACATGATGATGAGTGGATAGAACAGAGACTCGTACTGAATTGCCATCACCATGTACACGAGAACTACTGCGATCCATCCAGCGAGCCGGAGATCCGAAAAGGAGTCTTTCATTAGCCTGTTCACGCCAGCAAGCGATATCTCGTAACCCCTGGGCAGGCCCACACTTCGAGCAGCGTCAAGCACGATCGTGCCCGCCTCGGAGAGTTTCATGCCTTGGTAGGCAGCCCGCACCGTCACATACCGTCGCCCGTTCCGCCTGGAGATCGTGATCGGCCCATCCACCACCTTTGGGGAGACCACCTTCCCCACCAGGACCTCGGTGGGCGGCGCCAACAGCGCCGGGCTGCCCCCGCTGGCACCGGTCGATGGCGACGAACCGATCCCCATTGACGAAGTCACAGGCATGTCCAGAAGCGCATCTAGGGTCGGCACCGCGCCGGACGCGGGCTTCACTATGACCGGGATCAGCTCTCCTTGCCGCTCAATGTGAGTAACCGTGGTCCCCAGCACACCGGAGCGGACTCCCAGGCCTATCTGGCCAACTGTCAGCCCCCCCATCAGAGCACGGGTACGGTTGACGTCGAGGAGCATAACGGGCTGCAGGTCCTGAACACTCGAGCCTACCTCGATGAGTCCTGGAATTGTCCGGAGTTTTTCGGTGATTCCCCGGGCGATCTGCACAAGCATCCGGGGATCCTGCCCCGACACTTCCAAGGTCACACTGGTCCCGAAGAAATCCGATACTCCGGTGCCTGAAGTGAGCCCACCCAGTCCGGAGGTGTCTACCTGAGCTTCGAGGTCTGGGTACCTATCTCTTAGCGCGCGGATGATGGCCCGTACCCGCTCACCCGCGGCTATGGTGCTGAGAGCGTGCCGACCTTCCTGAGCGAGACTGACAGTGAGCTTGGCTGAGTTCGCTGTGGTCCCGCTCGTCACCGCGAGGAAGTCGCCGGAGCCCGCCGAACCCACCTGCGCGGTCACGGACTCCACCCCGGCCATCTTGACAAGTTCAGCCTCGAGAGCCTCCGATACCTCGTTCGTTACTTCCACCGGGGTCCCAGACGGCAGACTGAGCGTGATGTCCAGCCTGCCCATGTCCATCGACGGAAGGAATTCGAGGGTCAAGAAAGGATAGGCCGCGACCGCAGCCACCACTGTGGCTCCCACCAGACCGAGAATGAGATTTCTCCGGTCGAGGCTCCAACGAAGCATGCGATCGTAGAGCCCAAGAAGGAATCCGCCTCTGCCGGCATCTCCCCGGATTCTCTGGATGTGATCGGCGGAGACCCGAATTAACCAGGAGGAAAGCAGCGGGACCACAGTCAGCGATACCGCAAGCGAGGCCAACAGCGAGAATGACACGGTAACGGCCAGATCCCGGAAGACGTGCCCAGCGAAGCTCTTTATGAATACCACGGGGATGAACACGGCCACGGTAGTGAGGGTCGACGCGGTTATTGCCATGCCGACCTCCCTGGTGCCGTTCAATGCGGCGTCCCGCGGGGAATCCCCCATCTCCTGTCTCCGGAATATGCTTTCCAGCACCACGATGGAGTTGTCGACAAGCATACCGACGCCCAGTGCCAGCCCGCCTAGCGACATGAGGTTCAGTGTCTGGTTGCCCGCATACATCAGCACAAAGGTGAACACGATTGACAGAGGAATCGCAGTGGCAACGATCAGCGTGCTCCTCAAGTGTCGTAGGAAGAGATACAGGACAGCTACTGCAAGAAACGCCCCTATCGCTGCATTGTTCCCGATATCGGATATGGCCTTGGTGATGAACTTGGACTGATCGAAGGCGTAGCTCAGTTCGATGTGGGGGTAGTCCTGGCGAAGTCCCGCAATGGCGGCCTTCACCCTATTCGCCACAGTCACAGTATTCTCGCCGGACTGCTTGAACACCAGAAGAACCACGGCTGGCTTCCCATTGATACGGGTGAAGCCCTCGGCCTTCTGGTCGATCTCATCGACTCTCGCAATGTCGCCGACTGTGAGGAACGACGGCATCAGGAAAGACAGCCCGAAAAGCCCCGATGATCCTGTCTGAGACTCAGTCCGCTTCTTCAGACCCAGGGCCAGGTTGGCTATATCGTCGGCGGAAGTGAATTTCGCCCCGACTTTGGCCTGATAACGGACCCCGTCGTCCACAACAACTCCTGCAGGGATGGACATGTTCTGATAGGCAACGAGTTGCTGGAGCAAGGTCGGGGAAAGACCGTTCTCAACTAACGCAGAATGGTCATATTCCACCGTGATGACCCTCTCCGCTCCGCCACTTATGGATACACCCGCAACGCCTTCGATACGCTCCAGAGCAGGCTTGACAACCTCACGAGCCTCGCGAGTCACATCACCTATCTCCCCGGGCGCCCCAACAGTCATCATCAAGACAGGGATTTGCGACGGGTCCAACCGGCTCACGATGGGAGTCTGGGCCCCTTCCGGGAGCAGGAACTGCATCCGATCCAGGTTCGCGCGTATCTCTTCCTGCGCGGCGCCGAGGTCTGTACCCCAGTTAAACTCGGCAATGGCGAGGGAGACATTCTCCATGCTCATCGAGGTCACGTTCCGGATGTTCCGGACGGACCGCAAGGCCCGCTCTACCTGCACGGATACCGTGGCCTCCACGGTCTCGGGGTCGGCCTGGGGATAGACAGTCACCACAGCGGTCATGGGGAAGTTGAGTTCGGGCAGGAGATCGAGACCGAGCCTGTCGAGGGACAGGTACCCGAATAAAAGAATGGCGGCGACTGCAACCATGACGGTCACCGGCCGGCGGATTGAGACAGATGCTAAGTTCATAGGAGTTCCCCCCAGTACCGGCGCGTCACTTGAGGTCAGTCACGCGCGTTCCTTTAGGAAGCTCGCGGAGCTTGTTGGGGTCCAACTTGAAGTTGTAATTCAGGTTGCCGATTACCACGTTCGCAAGCTTCCTGGACTGCGCATCGAAGACCTCGACCTTCTTGACGAGATATGTCTCGCAGTCCACCCACACCAGCTGGAACCCTTCAGGCCGGTCAGGGACTCGCGTCTCCATGACGTAGTGCGGGATACGTTCGACCCTCTCTTGGCGCAGGAGCTTAATGGTGAGCGCCGCTGTGGGGTCGAGGGCGAGCAAACGGTCCGGATCCAGCGACGTGAGGTCCACACCAAGCTGGGACGCGATGACGCTTGACTTGCCTCTGAAGGCCTGCCCGGTGACAGGCATGTACACAGTGGCGATATCCTTCTTCAGGTCCACGATGACGATTTGCCCCTCAAGCACGGGGTGCTGGGTTATCTCCATCCTCGTCAGCTTGTTGGGCCTGTCCCCCGTCACCCTGACCATCACTTTCATCGGGTCTCTGCCGGGGGTCTCCCAATACTCCGCCACCACATCGGCCTGGATGGTTTGCATCTCGTTCAGCCTCTGGGTGACTTTGGCTGCGATCTCTTCGGCAGCGGGGGCGCCGACACAGGCTGCGTTCAGGCCCGCCATGGCAAGAGACAGCACGACGGAAATTGTGAAAGCCCAACCGAAAGCCCGAAAGGAACGGGGGTGATTTGGTGCATATAGCAAAGTGCCTGACACGCGGCGTGCCCCCAATCACTCCAAATGAACAAGTCAACACCAGAATCATTATAGGCATCGCGCAAATAGCATGTCAACAAAGGCAAGATACGGTCTGCCAGGGAAAAACCTCAATGTCTATGACGTCGAGCTGGCGGCCACAGTTCCACTGGTTTCCCTTCCCTCATGGCAGAGATGATATTGGCTCTAACCATCTTGTTCTCTCGGGACAATTCGCGAAGGAGATGCCTGACCCTTGCGCGCACGGAATGACCTGAGTGAGGGCACGGGTTGGATACGGGCTCGAATCCGGTGAGCCTGGTGCCTCGTATTACCTCCCGCTCCGAGAAGTAGAGCAATGGCCGGATGACGGTAACCCCAGTCCTGGAGAGATGAGTCTTCCAGGGAAGCGCGAGGATACGTCCGGAGTACAGAAGGTTCATCAGGAAAGTCTCGCAGGCGTCATCGAGATGGTGCGCCAAGGCTACCTTGGTGAATCCTTCTCTCGCAGCAAACCGGTTCATCGCAGCCCGGCGGAAAAACGAACAGACAGCGCAAGGGCTCTCTTTCGGTGAGCGCTCATCGATGATATCCGCAATCTGCGTCTTGATGACGTGGTACGGCACGCCGAGTTGTCCGCAGTATTCGCCCATGCTCGCCGAGTCCAGGGGTTCGGTGAAACCCAGGTCGACTGTGACTGCCTGTAGATCGAAAGGAACCTCGGAGTAGCCGCGGAGGACGTTCAGCGCATAGAGCATGAAGGCACTGTCCTTTCCGCCCGACAGGCCCACGAGCACCCTGTCGTCCGGGTCTATCAGTCCAAACTCCATGATGGCTCGCCAGAGCTTGGTGTGGTAGGGTTTCGGCAGATAGTTGCCAGGCATCCACCAGGCCTCCCAGCCTCATGATAAAAAGGACATGGCCAAAGGTCGGCCATGTCTTAAAGTGGCGGAGAGAGGGGGATTCGAACCCCCGCTAGGGTTTCCCCTACTAATGGTTTAGCAAACCATCCCCTTCAGCCTGCTTGGGTATCTCTCCACTCACAGCCCGAAAACCTGTTCAGTTGACGAAAGGTGCCTGGCGGAGGGGGTGGGATTCGAACCCACGGCCCATTGCTGAGACACTGGTTTTCAAGACCAGCTCCATAAACCGCTCGGACACCCCTCCAACCCAACTCGCCGACTTGAGTATATCATCCCCTGCTCGGAGGGTCAAGCGCACCAGTTGACAGGGCGAGCGTTAAGGTTTTGCGGCTCACTTGCCGATTGTTATTCTAATGGCCATTTCGCGGTTACCGCACCCGGAGGTATGTGCGTCTACATGAAGCTTGTGCCGACAGACTCGCTCAAGCCCGGAATGATCATTGCGCGACACATCTACGGATCCAATGGGAAAGTGCTCCTGGCGGCAAACACCAGCCTCAAGGAGTTCTACATAAAGAGGCTCAGGGAGTTGCAGTTCTCTGCGGTCTACATCAAAAGCCATCCCGACGAGCCGGAGGAGCAAATCATGGAGCCCGTCCGGCAGGAGACACTCGTCTCGGCCAGGATGGCCCTGCGGGGTGTTGCCGATACCGTCACAAGAGGCCGGGAGCCTGACTTCAAACGTGTCCAAAGCGTAGTGGAGGACATCGTAGCCCAGGTCCTGGGTAACACCAATGTAGTGTACAACATAGCCGATATCAGGGCTTTCGATGACTACACCTTCAGCCATTCCGTGGACGTGTGCATCCTCTCCGTCATGTGTGCCGCCAGGATGGGTCTCTCCCACTCCGAACTGATCGACCTCGGCACAGGCACGATGCTGCACGACCTCGGCAAACTGTTCATACCCAAGGACGTTCTCAGGAAGCGAGAGACACTGGACTCCTCGGACTGGGAAGTGATACGTAGGCATCCATTGGATGGGTTCCGGATACTTCGAAAACAGGTCCCCCTCTTCGCGGCGCACGTTGCCTTCCAGCACCATGAGAGGTTTGACGGGTCCGGCTACCCGAGGGGTCTTGTGGACAATGCCACGATAGATTTCGCCAAAATCGCCGCGGTGGCAGATTCCTACAGCGCAATGACTGCAGATAGGCCATACGGGAAAGCACTCATGCCCCATGAGGCTATCTCCATACTCTCATCCCTTGCAGGCATTAGCTACAATCCTCGGGTAATCCACGCCTTCACCCAGGTCGTCGTCGTCTACCCTGTGGGCTCGACGGTCTTGCTGACAGACGGATCCACCGCCACTATAGAGAACGCCTTCCGGGGAACCTACGTAGCCAGGGTGGAGACCGGCCCAGACCAGGGCAGGGTTGTCCAGATCCGTTCTGGATCGGACCTTGGCATCGTCCGGCGGATCATCTGACCTACACAAAACCGCTATCTGGCACGGACGATCGACTCCAGCCCGCCCATGTAGGGCCTGAGACGCTCCGGGATGTCCACTCGGCCGTCCGCCTGTTGGAAATTCTCGAGGATGGCCGCAATGGTCCTGCCGACCGCGAGGCCAGACCCGTTGAGGGTATGAACGTGCTCCGCTTTCGCACCGTGCGCCTGTCTGAACTTGATGTCGGCACGTCTGGCCTGAAAAGCCTCGAAGTTGCTGCACGACGATATCTCGACGTACCGGTTGTAGCTGGGCATCCACACTTCGAGGTCGTACTTCTTGGCCGCGCTGAAACCCACGTCTCCTGTGCACATCTTTGTTACGCGGTAAGGCAGGCCCAGGAGGCGCAGAACGTCCTCGGCGTCCGCAACCAGCTTCTCCAGCTCGTCATAGGACGTGTCGGGATGCACGAACTTCACCAACTCCACCTTGTCGAACTCGTGTTGCCTGATGAGTCCCCTCGTATCCCGGCCCGCTGCCCCGGCCTCCGCACGAAAGCACGCGGTGTAGGCACAGTGATAGATAGGTAGGGCACTGCCTTCCAGTATCTCCCCCCGATACATGTTCGTCACCGGAACCTCGGCCGTCGGCACAAGGTAGTACTCATACCCCTCGCACTTGAACATGTCCTCGGCGAACTTGGGGAGCTGCCCCGTTCCTACCATGCTTGCCCGGTTCACAATGAACGGGGGAAACACCTCAGTGTACCCGTGGCTCTGCGTGTGCAGGTCGAGCATGAAGTTGATAAGAGCCCGGACAAGCCTGGAACCTGCGCCCTTGTAGATCGCAAACCTCGCACCGGTAATCTTGCCCGCTCTCTCGAAATCCAGGATGTCCAGGGCGGTGCCGACGTCCCAGTGTGCTTTGGGCTCGAACCCGAACTCTCTTACTGCACCCCACCTTCTCACCTCCACGTTCTCGGTTTCGTCCCTGCCCACAGGGACCGACTCGTGGGGGATGTTGGGGATACCTAGAAGCATGTCGGCAATCTCCGCATCCACCTGGGTAAGTTCCTCATCGAGCGCGCGCACCTGCTCGGAGACGCCCTTCATCTCTGCGATGATGTCAGACGCGTCCTGCCCGTCCTTCTTCATCCTCGCAATCTGCTCCGAGACCTCGTTCCTATGCCTCTTGAGCGACTCCACTTCAACGAGGATGGCTCGCCGACGCTCATCCCGAGCGAGCAGGTCATCGAGTATTGATGTGTCTTCGCCGCGCTTGATAAGCGACTCCCTCACTATGTCCGGGTTCGCCCTGACGAACTTGAGATCCAGCATGACTCCCACTCCTTCCGTTTCAAACAAGAAACCCGTCCCAGACGACCTCAATCGTCGGGGACGGGGCAAATATACCCGTGTTGCCACCCCGATTGGCCCGCCTGAACAAGCCTTGGGGAAACTTGCACCCCATGCTTGTTCACTGGCGTACCCTCTCGTTGCCGCTGTCACGGGCGGACCCGTCTCGGCTTACTCTCGTTCAGCCGGCCGCTCCAGGGCGGATTCACCCTCGCTCACCCACCGGTTCCCACCTCCGCCTGCCGGCCTCCCCGCGTGCGCGATGCTTTCGCTCACGCGTCCGGCACGGCGGCTCCGGCTCTCTTTGGGGGTCGCTTCGGGCTACTGTTCCCTATCATAGCGTTTACGCAAGCCCGGTGCTGTGCTCGCTTTATAATACCCCCACCGCGCGCCTAAAGTCAAGTGGTGCTACACTTCCACCACCGGCCTGATGACCACGGTGAACCGGGTCTCGGCCCCCGGTGTCGACTGCGCCCGTATGTCCCACCCATGGGTCTCTACTATGCTCTTCACTGTGGAGAGCCCCAGCCCGAATCCTTCTTCACGGCGGGAATTGGTGCCCCTGTAGAACGGCTCAAACACATAGGAGATCTCGGACTCGGGAATCCCCCTCCCGGTGTTTGAGATGGACACCTCCACGGCTCCTGCGGTTTGTTTCGCCTCAAGCATGACCGTTTTGGAGGAATCCGAGTAGCGCACGGCATTGCTTATGAGGTTTTCGAATACCCGGTTCACAAGCTGAACATCCATATCCGCCCCGAGGTTTGGTGGGACTATGATGGAGTACTCGAACCTGTAGCCGATAACCGCAGCCTCATCCATATACCCCTCACACAAGTCGGTGACGAAGTCCCTGAGTCGGACCCTTGAGTGCATGGACTTCCACTCGCTCGAGTCCATCTTCACGAATTCGATCAGCTGAGCTATGCGGCCCTCGAGGAGCTTGGACTTCTCCTTGATTATGGAGAGGCACCTATTGAGCTTCTCCGGGTCATCAGCGTACCCATCCTCAATGGCATCGAGGTAGCCTTCTATTAGAGCCAGGGGAGTCTTCAGGTCATGGGATACCCCCATGATGAACCTGGATCTTCTCGCGAGTTCCTCCTTCACCCTTCGCCGCATTGTGTCAAAGGACCGGGTGAGGGAGGCGATCTCATCTGTGCCCCTGGCCTCAAGCTCGAAATCGAGATCGCCCTTGGCTATGCGGCTTGCCGCGGTCTCAAGGGTGGATATGGAGCGCCTGATGCTTCTGATTATGAGGACTGACATGGTCGCGGAGAACAAGAGAAGGGAAAGGGGTATGAGAAGGCCCCGGTACTGCTGGAAGCCGGTGTGGAACAGGCTCTGAAACGCCATGCGAATCAGTATCCTGCCTTCTCCGTTGGGCAGGGGGAGGGGAAGGACCTGAACCTCATACCCCTCATTCACCGCACCCGACAAGGCTTCTGCTCGGAACGTCTCGCCCTCTATGAGTCCTGGCAATGTGCTGAACATGACCTTGCCCTTCTCATCTACGAGTGCCACCTCAGCATCCTGAGGCAGGTTATCGAGTACATTCCCGAGTGTCCCTTGCCTCGCAGCTTCAGGCATAGTCACCCTGGCGACCTTCTGGGTAACGACATACTTGATGAGGGAGTTGTCCACTAACCCCTGTCTGTGCAGGCCCAACTGAAGCGCCAAGACCAGGAGAACTGAGAGAAAGGGAATGATGACGATGCCCACGACGAGGGTTATGAACTTGGTTCTGAGGTTCACTATTGCGGCCCCTCTCTCAGAACATCCGGATTGAAGCGGTAGCCCTTGCCGTGAATGGTTTGGATGTAGACGGGGTTCTTGGGATCGTCCTCGATCTTGTTGCGAAGACGGCGGACATATACTGCCACGATGGTGAGATCACCGAACCCGTCGCCCCACACTGCTCCGTAGATGTCAGAAGGAGATAGAGGCTTACCGGCATTCTGCACAAGGTGGCGAAGGACCTCGAATTCCTTGGATGATAGGGGCACGCGTTGGTCGAGTTTCTTCAGAAGATATCCTTCGGGATCCAGGGAGTAGGGGCCGAACAGCACCGAGGTGGAGGACGAGTCAGACCGCACCCTTCGAAGGAGGGCGCGGATCCGCGCCACCAAAACCCGTGGAGCGAATGGCTTGGTCACGAACTCATCAGCACCCATTCCGAGGGCCATGACTATGTCTTCATCGGCCTCTCGTGCAGAGACCACTATCACGGGTACGGGGTTACGGGCCCTCATTGCCTGCAGGAACTCGAACCCGTCCATGCCAGGGAGGTTTATGTCAAGGACCACAAGATCG
>JANLFS010000062.1:0-11905 GCA_024655925.1 Bacillota bacterium
CTTCCCGCACCCTACTCTAAGATTACACCGCCGCAGCCGCGGCCCATGCAGGTCAGACCCCTTTCTCGATGAGATCCGAGGTGCCCGACGCCGGCTCCTCCGGCTCCTCTCGGACAACCTTGGCCTTTGCGTAAGTCTTGAACACACGGGTGACCTCCGCCCGGACCTTCGTCCCCATCAGGCGGCCTGCGCCCTCCACGTCTATGACGTACCCTTCGATTCTTGCGATCCCGTTCTTGGCGTTGGCCATGTGGGGTTCCTCGATTGTCACCTCTATCACGTCCCCGACCGACACCGGCAATGCCTTCTTCTCGACGTCCTCGCGGGTGCCCACGGCGGCGACTACGATGTCCTCTACGCACTGGTCAAAGCTGCCCTTTACGTAGAGGGCCTTGCCGGTCTGTTCCTCGAGGGCCGCGAGGTTGGAGCCACCCGATCCGATCAAGACCGCAGCAACAGACGGGTGGATCAGAACAAGCATTGCCGGCTGATCCGTGGCCTGGGCTTCTTTCTTGATGGCTCTCATGGCCCTGAATGCGAGAGTCTCCTCTGAAAGGATTCTTCCCCTCCCCTCGCACGTGGGGCATGTCTTCATCAGAGATTCCACCAGCCCCTGTTGCACTTTCTTCCTGGTCATCTCCACGAGGCCGAGATGCGTGAAGCCTAAGACTGACGCCTTGGTCTTGTCGCGTGCGAGCGCCTCCTCGAGCTGCTTAATGACCATCTTCTGGTGGTTCTCGTCGTCCATATCTATGAAATCCACGACGATTATCCCGCCGATGTTTCGGAGCCTCACCTGCCTTGCTATCTCCTGAGCAGCCTCCAGGTTCGTCTTGAGGACGGTATCCGCAAGGCAAGTAGTCCCGATAAACTTCCCGGTATTCACGTCGATGACTGTAAGCGCCTCGGTATGGTCGATGACGATGTAGCCCCCGCACCCGAGCCATACTTTCCGCCTGAGAGCACGAGCGATCTCCTCCTCGAGCCCGTAGGAGTCGAAGATGGGCTCTGGTCCGGCATGGAGCGAGACCCTGCCCCTCATGTTCTCGGACACCATGGACAGAAGGTCGGTGATCTTCTTCAGTTCCTTGGGGTCGTCCACTATGAACTTGTCGACTTCCTCTGTGAACTGGTCACGCACTAGCCTGTAGACCAGGTCGTAGTCTTTGTGGAGAAGGCACGGCGCCTTGGCTCTTCTGGCCTTGGCCTGGATCTTTCTCCAGAGCTTCGTGAGAAACTGGATGTCCGCTGCGATCTCCTTGTCATCTCTGCCCTCGGCGACGGTGCGGACTATCACGCCCATTCTCTTGGGTTTGGCCTGTTGGGCGATTTTCTTGAGCCGGTCCCGCTCCTCGTCCCTCTCGATCCGCCTGGATATGCCCACATAGTCTACAGTCGGCATCAGCACGACATATCGTCCGGGAAGTGTGATATCGGTAACCACTCGAGCCCCTTTCGTACCTATGGGCTCCTTGGTAACCTGCACCACTATCTCCTGCCCGGGTTTGAGGATGTCCTTTATCGACTTCGACTTCTTGGGGACCGGGATCTCCTCTCCGTCCGCTTCTCGGACTACTCGGTGCTCCTTTCCGTTCCTTCCTGCGAGTGCATCATCCACATATAAGAAGACATTCCGTTCGAGGCCAACGTCAACGAAAGCCGCCTGCATACCCGGAAGGACGTTCTCGACCTTGCCCTTATAGATGTTCCCGGCGTATCTGGGATGAACCGACCTTTCAATGAACAAGTCGACGAGCGCACCGTCCTCAAGAATCGCAGCCCTCATTTCCCCGTTGTCCGAATTGACAACGATTTCTTTGCGCATCCAAACTCAACTCCTCGGACCGCCTCCCCGCGGCGGTCGCCAAATCTTCACACTCGGAATCCATCGGGGACACCAGGTCCCCGTTTTCCACGTAGTAGAGCCCTGTCCGGTGTATGGGAACACGCCCGACCACATCTGGATTTGCGCCGCCGGCCTCGCCCGCCCCCGAAACCGTTGCCAAGTGGGCGATCAGGTCCTGGGGTCTCAGATTGGCCCTCCCACCGGACCTGCACACGAACTCGAGGATGCCTTCGTGACACGAAAGCGACCTCACAAGAGGCCGAAGGTCCACGCGCTTCCTTCCGCTCTTGGTCTTGACCGGGGCTATGGCGGTTTCCCCCTCCATAAACTCCTGCGCCGCCCCGCACAACTCCGGGCGCACGAAAGCCCTGTATGACGCATACTCTATCCGGGACGCGAGGGATGCCCGGCTAATGACTCTCCCTGCCGCAAGTGCCGACAGTCCGGGCGGCAGTGCCTGCTCGAGTGCGGAGAGGAGGTTCGCCGGAGACACTGGGGATCTCAGCTCTAAATCCACATACTCGGCTTCGCTTGTGATCCCTACTGCGAGTGCCGAGCCAAAGGACATTTTGGGATGGGGATGATACCCCTCAGTATAGGATATGGGCACCCGCGCCCGTCTGACTGCCCTCTCCATCGCGCGGACGAATTCCAGATGCGAAATGAACCTCGCTTCTTCCGTTTTGGCCATGCGGACCCGCACCGAAACTGCAGAAGTCTCTCCGGTCATGCCCCCGCCTCCTTTCCGAGGAGGCGAACTCGGACATCTCCCCCGCACACCCCGCACCGGGAGCACGGCCCTTCCCTGCAGTCGGGAGTTAGCTCGCCTCGCGCCGCCCGCTCTGCCTCACGAAGCAGGAATCCCTTGGCGACGCCCATGTCGATGTAGTCCCAGGGAAGCGGCTCGTCGGGGGCAAATACTCTGGTGGCGTGAGCCGAGGAGTCCACGCCCTCCTCTGCGAAAGCCTGCTCCCACAGGTCCGGTCTGAACAACTCGGACCATCCGTCGAAACGGCATCCCAAGCGCACGGCGCGCTCAACCACCGGGCACAGACTCCGGTCCCCGCGCGCAAAGGTGGCCTCAAGGTGGCTCGCCCGTACGTCGGGAAAAGACACGGATATTCCCCGCACACGAAGGCGGTCCCTCAAGTAGTGCTGCTTGGCTTTCAGCTCCTCGGTGGTATTCTGCCCAAACCACTGGAAGGGCGTGTGCGGTTTGGGGACAAATGATGAGACGCTTACGTTCACCCCCACCCGGCCGGCCTTCCCGCGCCCCGCCGCGATCCGCCTTCCCGCTGACAGTACCTTCTTCGAAAGGTCCGCTATGCCGCCGATATCCTCGTAGGTCTCGTGCGGCAACCCTATCATGAAATAGAGCTTGACGTTCTCCCACCCGGATTCGAAGGCATCCGTCACGGCGGACATGAGGTCCTCCTCTGTGACTCCCTTGTTGATTATGTCTCGAAGCCGTTGAGTTCCAGCCTCCGGAGCGAAGGTGAGCCCAGTCCGCCTGGACTTCTGGACTTCTCTGGCCAGGGCGATGGAAAACGAGTCCACTCTGAGCGATGGGAGGGAGACAGCCACGCCTTCATGGCCATACTTCTCCACAAGGTTCCGCACCAGTTGTGCCACACCTGAGTAGTCCGCAGTGGACAACGACAGGAGCGACACTTCCTCATACCCAGACGAACTCAGGAGAGCGTCTGCAAGTTCGCACAGGTTCGAGACGCTCCGTTCTCTAACAGGGCGATAGAGCACACCTGCCTGGCAGAACCGGCATCCCCTGGAGCACCCCCTCATAACCTCCAACGCGACCCGGTCGTGAACGAGTTCCATGAAAGGCACTATGAACTTGCGTGGGAAAGCTGCCCCCTCGAGGTCCGCAACTACCCGCCTTCTGACCGGGTTGCCCAATTCCGGGCAATGGACTCCAGGGAGAGACGCAAGCTCCCTGATAAGCTCGCGTCTGGGCGTGCGCGCGTGCCTTGCACGTGCAACCACGTCCATGATCTCGGTGATGACTTCCTCGCCATCACCCACCACCACCAGGTCGAAGAAGGCTGCGACCGGTTCAGGGTTCACAGCACAGGGACCACCTGCGATGATTACAGGGTCGTCTTCCCCGCGGTCGCGGGAGCGGAGGGGGATTCCGGCAAGTCCCAGCATCATGAGGACATTGGTATAGGTCAGTTCGTATTGGAGGGTGAACCCTATTACGTCGAATTCCCGCGCGGGAGTGAAGGTCTCCAGGCCATAGAGGGGCACGGCATGTGCCCTCATCTCCTGCTCCATATCGGGCCACGGCGCGAAGGCGCGTTCCGCCACCCACTCTTTCCTGGCGTTCACCACATCGTAAAGTATCTTGAATCCCAGATAGGACATGCCTACTTCGTACACATCGGGAAACGCCAAAAGCAGGGAGGCCTCAGCCTCCGCGTGGTCCTTCCTGACCGCGCCCAGCTCGTTCCCTTCGTACCGGGCCGGCCGGGTCACATTGGGCAGTATTTCGGTTCGCACAATGTCCCGTATCAATAATGCTCCTCGCCTTCGTTTCTCCAGCCCGACGGGCCGGACGACCTTGAGCGCCCACCAGAGACCGCCGCCCGGAGCGGGACATCCACTCCAAGTTCGAGCGCTCTTTCAACCAGTTCCATTTCGTTTATCCGGCCGATTTCTCCCCGGCCAGGCGCAAGCACTGAGATAATCAAGAGATCAGACCCACTCAGCATGTCCAGCACGCGCCGTATGGGAACGCCCTCGTGGACCGCAATAACTCGGGCGCGCATTGTCCCGGCCTCCTCGAACGCGGCCCGCTTCCGTACGGCTGAGCGCAGTGGAGAGAACCCAGCCGCGCGCCCTTCTCTCCTTGCACCGAGCACGATGAAAATCCCGACTGCGGGCACAACCGGATTCAGAAGCCCAGCCACCGCCCCCGCTACGCCGCCTGCCGCCACCAGCCAGCCAAGCGCGATAGACAGTCTCACCACACGCGCAGTGGCCTGCGCGACGCCCAACCTCTCGGCGAGCAGGGCCCGGAGTATCCTCCCACCATCCAGAGGAAGCGCAGGCAACAGGTTGAAGACTGCCAAGGCCAGGTTGATCGCGATGAAGAACTCCGCTCTCTCGCCCCTGCCAATCCCCGACCGGAGGAGCATGTATGCAATACCCGCCAGCACCAGGCTGTTCATCGGCCCGGCCATGGCGACCGCCGCCTCCACCTCAGGCTCGAGTTCGATCGGGCCATCGAGCCTGGCGACCCCTCCGATCGGCGTGAACTCAATCTCGAGCACCCTCAGACCGAACCCGGATGCCACCGCGGCGTGGGCCAGTTCGTGCAGGATCAGGCAGGCGAACACCGTCGCCCAGTCGATGAATGCCCCAGCATACGCGTAGGCTGCCACGACCAGGAGGAGCAGGGGGTTGACCGTCAAGCCCACACCGAACAGTCGAACGCCTCGAAAGCCGCCCATCGTAAGGCCGAACACCTCTCACCGAGGCCGTGTCGCAGTACATGGCGACAGCGGGCATCTTTGGGCCCGCAGCCTCACGATGAGATTATACTGGCCTCCGGGCATCCCTAGAAGAGGATCTTCTGCCTCCTCATGTGGATGTTCTGCAACAGCGCTATCCCGAGCATGGTGGCTATGAGTGAACTCCCTCCCGCGGAGAGGAACGGGAGCGGAATCCCGGTACACGGAGAGACATTCATCGTCATCCCGGCATTGACGAAGATGTGGACCAGCATGGTCGATGTTATCCCCACCGCCACCAGGCCGCCGAACCTGTCCCTTGCCCCGCCTGCGATGGCGTATCCACGGAACACGATGAAGAACAGCATTCCGAGCACCGTGGCCGCCCCGAAGAACCCTAGTTCCTCGGCGATCACAGAGAAGATGAAATCTGTGTGGTGGGCGGGAAGGAAGTTCAGTCTGGCCTGCGTGCTCTGTCCATAACCCAGACCCAGAAGACCACCGGATCCTATCGCGATGACCGACTGGATGATATTGTATCCAGCTCCTGTCGGGTCCATTCCCGGATTGAGGAATACCAGAATCCTGAGGCGCTGGTACCCGTCGAGTGCGAAGAAGTAAGCGGCGGGCGCTGCAACCAACAGGCCTCCAGCGATGATCAGAACGAGAAGCCTCGGGTTCGCCCCGGCTGCATAGAGCATGGCAAAGAGCATCGGGGCGAAGACAAGTGCGCTTCCGAGGTCGTTCTGGGCTACCACCAGACCCATCGGGACCAAGACAATGACGCATGGCACAATGAGACTGCGAAGCGTTGAAAGGTTCTCGCGCTCAGCGAGATAAGCCGCAAGCGCTACCACCACCCCTATCTTGGCGTACTCAGACGGCTGGATGGCGAGAGGCCCCAGCCGTATCCAGGCAAGTGCCCCTTGAGTCCTCGTACCCAGGAAGAACACGGAGATGATGAAACCTATGCTCCCAGCATAGATCCACTTCGCGAGACGTGCCAGGTACCGGTAGTCGATCCCAATTACCAAGAATGACGCGGCCAGCGCAAGCGCGGCCGCCAAGGCTTGCTTCTTCACAAGGGAATAGGGGTCTCCCCCGGTGAGACCCGGGTTCGCCCTGGTAGCGCTGTATATCATCGCGCACCCGAACAACACACACACCGCGACAGCCGCGGCTAGAGGGTAATCGAGGTTCCGGAGGAGCCTCCTCTCTGGGACCATGGACAACCAAGCCTCCCGGTGGGCCTATCTCGCAGGAGCAGCTTCACGCTTGACCTCTCTCACAGGTATGCTCGCCACGATGGCCACGGAGGAGTCGGACCGGTCAAACTCCACCCGCATGTTGCCCTCGTCTATTTCCATATACCTGCCTATGACCTCTATTAGATCGCTCCTCAGTTGCTCCATGAGCCCCGGGGATATGGCCGCGCGGTCATGCACCAGGACAAGCCTAAGCCTGTTCCTGGCAGACTCCCTGCTGGTTCCGGTCTCCATTCGTCCGAAGAGCCGCGCGAGAAACTCCAACATGCGGCATCTACCCCCTCGCAAGTCCTACCCATCTCATCAACTTGTTGAACAGCCCTTCGTTCTCGGTTGTAGCCGCAATGGGGAGATCATTCCCCATCAGCCTGGAGGCTATGTCCCGGAAGGCCCGCCCCGCCTTGGACCTTTCATCCAGTGCCACCGGCTCCCCGCGGTTGGTTGAGACTATCACGCTTTCGTCGTCTGGGACGACCCCGAGAAGGTCGCACCCTAGAAGCTCCAGGATATCGTCGACATCCATCATGTCCCTGCGACGGACCATGTCAGGACGTATCCTGTTGATGACCAGGCCACGGTCGCGGATGTCCTCAGATTCAAGGAGGCCGATTATGCGGTCAGCGTCTCTTGCGGCAGACATCTCAGGGGTGGTGACCACCACAGCCCGGTCAGCCCCGGCAATGGCGTTCTTGAACCCCTGCTCGATCCCGGCCGGGCAATCCACGATCACGAAATCGTACTCCTCTCGCAGTTCCTCGGCAAGTGCTCTCATCTGTTCCGGGGACACAGCTGACTTATCCCGGGATTGCGACGCCGGGAGCAGGCTCAGGTTCTCCAGTTTCTTGTGACGGATCAGTGCTTTGCGCAGACTGCACTTGCCCTCCACCACATTGACGAGGTCGTAGACTATGCGGTTCTCGAGGCCCAGCACGATGTCGAGGTTACGCAGCCCGATATCCGCATCTACCAGGGCCACTTTAGGCCCAAAAGAAGCTATTGCCGCCCCGATGTTCGCCACGACGGTGGTCTTCCCGACGCCGCCTTTGCCGGACGTGACAACGATGACAGTTCCGCTCATGCACCAAACACCATCCCCGAATGAGATGTCCAAGGCTCTATGATAATCGAACCTTCGCGGACCAGTGCCACCTCCGGGCCCTCGGGGGCCTGCACTTCGTCGTCTGGGGCTCGTGTGATTTTGTCGGATATCCGCAGCTGTGTAGGCATGAGCCTGAGAGCCACCACCCGTGCGTTCACGTTTCCCAGAGACCCCGCATGAGCGACCCCGCGGAGAGCCCCGAAGACCACTATGTCCCCGGTGGCTGAGACTTCCGCGCCAGGGTTCACGTCCCCCATGACCAGGACATTCCCGTCGAAAGTCACAGATTGGCCCGCTCGGAGAGTACGGCGAATCATAACCGTATCCGCACGCCTGGGCAAGAGATCGGGGTCTATCCCGGACACGACCGGAGCGGGTGCCGGGGGCTCACTGGGCTCGGGGCGGACACGGCCGCGCCCCGCCGGCTCGTGCTCAGTCTCGGAAACCGAAAGTCCGTAGTCTTCCAAGATCGCAAGGACCTCCTGCACAGTCTCCGGCGGCACCACCGCGCCCCTGGTCTCTACCGTGACCTTGGCGCCCGCGTAGAAATCGCCGGAATTGTCGAGTTTTTGTCTCAGGAGGGCCTTGAGGCTGTCCACACCCTGTCGGGCGTTGAGAACCAGCCGCAGGCCTTTGCGAGTGCCTTTGAAGATGATCTCCTGAGGCTTCAACCGGTTGACCTCCATCCTAGCAGCCATTCGTCTTCCTTATTCTCCGAACCCCATGCAAATCCTTCCGCGACAGGCTACTCAGGCCTCTCAGGATTCGCCGCCAATCGAGATCCATCGAAACCGGCCCCCAAGCCGAAGTAGGCCTCCATTACCGCCCGGGCCACTGGAGCGGCCGCCGACCCGCCTCCTCCGCCCTGTTCAACCAGGACAGCCACCACGATCTCTGGGTTACTCGACGGCGCCCAACCAGCGAACCAGGCGTGCGGATCACCCGGCGGCGCTTGGGCCGTTCCTGTCTTGCCCGCCACAGTTACCGGGAACCCTGCGAACGCCGCCGCAGCAGTCCCGACGCGCGTCGTGTCCACCATGCTCCTGTGAAGGAAGGACCATGTGGACTCTGGAAGATCGACGGTCCGGGCGACCTTCGGCGTGCTAGTGAACGTCACTTCGCCGCCTGCCGAGACCTGACGGACCAAGGTGGGCTCATACATCGTGCCCTTCATCGCGATTCCGCCGTAGGCCACTGCCATCTGAAGCGGTGTAGACGTTATGCCTTGCCCGATCGCGTAGTTCAGCCTCTCCCCCGCCGTGAACGAGCGGGACGAAGAGTCCGGCACCGACCCAGCGACCTCTCTCGGTAGGAACTTCAGGCCCGTTGGGCTTGCGAACCCAAACTCCCGTGCCGCCTGGGCCATCAGGTCCACCGAGAGCCTTCTGCCCAGTTCGTAGAAGACGATGTTGCAGGAGTTCGCTATCCCCTCGTGGAGGGTCTGATAACCATGACTGCGCCCGTAATCCCACACGGAGCACTTCTTGCCGTAGTACCTCGAGGCCACCTCCGGGCTGCAGAGGAACTTCTCGGAAAGACTCACCAGCCCGGCCTCGATGGCGGCCACAGCTGTGAAAGGTTTGAACGTGGAGCCCGGAGGGTACGCCCCTGATACCGCCCGGTTGAACAGGCCGGACACCCCGGAGCTCAACTGTCTCCACCGCTCGTCAGAGATCCTGGGGACGAACCAACCCGGGTCGTAGCCTGGTTCAGTGGCCATGGCGATAATCTCGCCACTTCTCGGGTCGATCGCGACAACCGCGCCGGCCTGGGCCTGCCGGTACCGGCCTTCAGCCCTGATCGCGGCGAGTTGGGCCCGGAGTGCATCCTCGGCAGCCCGCTGCACCCTCGCGTCGACAGTGAGGGTGACTGTCGACCCTTCTATAGGTTCCTTGATCCCCACAGTGCCCACCGGCCTGGCCAGTGAATCGATCTCCACTTCCGTCACGCCGTCTTGGCCCCTAAGGTACCTCTCGAACTCCCTCTCGATGCCGGACTTGCCTATCCGATCCCGGCCTTTGTAACCGTCAGAGGCGAGTTCCTTGAGTTCCTCCGCACTTATCTGCCCCACGTACCCCAGGATGGGTCCGGCTAGAAGGCCCATCGGATAACTTCGATAGGGCTCTTCCTCGATGATTACCCCCGGCAACTCCACCCGGCGCTCCGCGACTTTCACCACGAGCTCGGGCGAGGCGTCCTCCACCAGCCGGGCTGGCTGGTAGGGGATACCGTACCTGCCTTCGGTCTGGCCCGCGATTTTCTTGGATATCTCCTCGGCCGGCATCTCGAGTACCGACGCGAGCCTCTCGATGACTGCCTCCCTATCTCGGAACTCCTGGGGGACCGCGGATATGGTATAGGCCATCCGGTTCGAAGCGAGAACCTGCCCGTTGCGGTCCAGTATGGCGCCGCGAGGGGCAGATATGGGGAGAAGCGCCGTCCTGTTCTGGGCGGAGCGTGCACGGTAGTAGTCGCCCCGCACTATCTGAAGCTGCCAGAGCCTCGCGACAAGAACCACCAGTATGCAGAAGGCCAGGACCTCGAAGAGCCGAAGCCTCCGCTCGAACTGGGTCTGCTTGCGGACCATTGGCACCAACTCCAGGGGTCAGACTTCGGAGACTCTAGCGTACGGCCTCGCCCTGTTGCGCGGTCTGAGATAGACACGGTGGTACAGCCAGATGCCGGCGACGCAATTCAGCGATGCCATCCACGGCATCACGACCAGCACGGCCCTGCCCAGATCGACGTGAGCACCAAACGAGCCCACTATGAACAGGTAGATGGCTTCCCGGAGCACGGTTCCGGCAACTATCACTACCCCGGGAGTGAATAGGTTCTCACGGAAAAGCCTCGGCTCCCAGAACCCGACGAGGGCAGCCACGGCCATGTCTGCGCCTGCATTCGCGCCGATGAACTGCCCGGTCATTGCGTCCTGAAACAACCCGCCCACCAGGGCTGTCACGACCCCTGCAACCGTACCTCGTGTCAGAGAGACCACGATGGCCAGGACTAGCACCAGATCTGGCCGGACCTTGCCCGGGAAGAGTGAGGGCCAGACCGCCGCCTGGATCGTGAGGGCCGCAAAGAGCGCAGGGGGAACCCATATCCTTCTCATTCGGCTTTACCCTCAATCCGCTCTAGGAGCACCAGGACCTCCTCCAGCCTCTCGAAATCCACCCTGGGGCGGACATATCCGATGCTGGACACACCGTACTTGCCCTGCTCCACAGAGACCACGTCCCCGATGACATGCCCACGCGGGTAGATCCCCCCAAGCCCGGAGGTGATCACAACGTCTCCCACAGCGAGATCAGATTCGGCCCCGAGTGGCCGTGCCACGCAAAGCCCAGACCCATCGCCGAGACCCTCCACCACCAGGAGGTCCCTGGACCGCGTGTTCAGCCCGCCTATGGCACTCCTCCCGTCCACCGCGAGAAGCACCGCAGCAGTCTTGGGGGTGACGGACGTAACCCGCCCGACCACACCTCTAGGGTCTATGACAGCCATACCGTTTCTGACCCCATCTGCAGAACCACGGTCCACGACGATCGTGGAGAGCCAGTTTCCTGGGTCACGAAAGGCCACACGAGCCCCGAGCGTCCTGCCGGGCATGGATGATTTCAGATCTAGCAGGGCGCGGAGTCTTTCGTTCTCGCGGGCCGCCTCCGAGAGAGCCAGGTTCTCGCTCACGAGCCGATCCACCTCTCGTGCGAGCCGCTCATTCTCGGCTTTCGTGGCCCCGATAGACGAAACAAAAGAGGCCCACGAAGAGACCCACGTCCCGAATCTGCTTCCGAGCCGGGCGACGGGGGCAAAAACCTCCCGAGCAACTTGCTCGGCGAGGGTGAGCCTCTGCCTGTCTCTAGCGGTGAAGTACACAAGGCACAACAACAGGACCACGCACGCCCCTGTGACAGTGGCCCTCCGATTGGAGAAGAATCGATGCATGGGGGATCAACTCCAAGCCCCCGATCTACTTGAGCCTCCGCGACGAGATCAGCACTCTCTTGAGCAATTCCAGGTTCTCCAGGGCAATGCCAGTTCCTTTCACGACGCACGTCAGAGGGTCCTCAGTCACGTGGACCGGCATACCCGTCTCGTCCTGGAGCAACTTGTCGATGCCACGAAGCAGTGCACCGCCACCCGCCATCACGATGCCTTTGTCCATCACATCCGCCGAGAGCTCGGGAGGAGTTTTCTCCAGAGTCATCCGGACCGACTCCAC
>JANLFS010000062.1:11915-18124 GCA_024655925.1 Bacillota bacterium
GCTCGGAGAGGGCATTTTGAATCTCCGCTCCGGATATCCGCACTGTCTTTGGCAACCCGTTGACAAGGTCACGGCCTCTGGCTTCCATGTAGACTTCGTTGGCCATCGGATAGGCTGAACCTATCTCCTTCTTGATCTCTTCGGCGGTCCGGTCGCCTATCATCAAGTTGTAGTGGCGCTTCATGTGGTTGACTATGGCCTCGTCCATCTCGTCCCCAGCCACCCTTATCGATTTGGACGCCACAATGCCTCCCAAGGATATGACAGCCACCTCTGTCGTGCCCCCGCCTATGTCGACCACCATGTTGCCTGTGGGGTCGCTCACCGGAAGACCGGCTCCGATGGCGGCGGCCATGGGCTCCTCGATGAGATAGGCTTCCTTGGCACCCGCCTGAAGAGTGGCGTCGGTTATCGCCCGCCGCTCAACCTCGGTTACCCCCGAGGGGACTCCTATGACCACCCTCGGCTTGAACAGCCCGTGGCGCCTGGAGGCCTTGTTCATGAAGTACCGGAGCATCTTCTCTGTGACGTCAAAATCCGCGATTACCCCGTCTTTCATGGGCCTTACGGCTATTATGTTGGCGGGGGTCCGTCCCACCATCTGCTTGGCCTCGTTCCCCACCGCGAGGATCTCGGCTGTGTCGCGGTCAATGGCCACAACGGACGGTTCCTGGAGCACGATCCCCCTGCCCCGCACATACACAAGGGTGTTAGCGGTCCCGAGGTCGATGCCCATGTCTCTCGAGAGGCCGCCGAACAACGAAGCCAGTGACATGACAGATGGCTCCCTTCTGTCGGAAGATTTTGCTTAACCAGAACCTAGGAGTCCTTTATCCTTGAAGCTCACAAATGCGTTGTCCCCGATGATGATATGGTCCAGAACCTCGATCCCCAGAAGAGAGCCGGCTCTCGCAAGCCTTTGGGTAATGGCAATATCGTCAGGGCTCGGGCTGGGGTCGCCGCTTGGGTGGTTGTGCGCCAGTATGATGCCGGCTGACGCCGCCCGGATCGCCTCGCGGAAGACCTCACGGGGATGGACGATCGATGAGTTCAACGAGCCTATTGAGATCGTGGCCGTATCGATCACCCGGTTCCTGGTGTCGAGAAATATCGCACGAAACTCCTCCCGATCCAGGTACCGCATGGCCGGCATCAGAAGACTCGCTGCCTCCCCCGGGCTGCCGACCCCGACCCTCGTCTCCCCGTCACCCGCGAGCAGTCTCCTTCCAAGTTCGATCGAGGCCTTTATCTGCGCCGCCCTGACCGGCCCTATGCCTGGGATGGCGGCTAGTTCCAGAAGGCCGGCCGTTGCCAGCCTGCGGGGGCTCCCGACCGTCCCGATTACTCGGTTGCCCACATCCACCGCGCTCTCCCCACGCATCCCGCACCGGATTATCACCGCAATCAGCTCGGCGGTACTCACCGCCTCAGGGCCGAACTCCACAAGCCTCTCCATGGGGCGCTCCCCCATGGGCATGTCCTTGATCCCGCGCCTCCGAGACTTCCCGTCCATATCCGCACCTCGCCTGCAGTATTGCAAGCGGCGGCAGGATGGCTTACTAAATCAGCTCCAGCCCAAACTCCCGTAAGAGCGAAGAGAGCACCCCCAGCGGAAGCCCTACCACGCACGTGTAGTCACCCGTGATTCCGGAGACCAAGAGAGAGCCGACACCTTGTATGGCGTAGGCTCCGGCCTTATCCCACGGCTCCCCGGTCGCGAGGTAGTTCTCGATATTCCGGTCTGTGAGAGGCCTGAACCTCACCTCGGTGACCTCGTGTCCCGATACGCATCTGCCGGACGCGGCGTCCACGACGGCAACTCCCGAATAGACCTCATGTGCCCTGCCGGCGAGCATCCGGAGCATCCTCGCGGCGTCTTGTGCGTCCCGGGGTTTGCCCAGGATCGCTCCGTCCACCACCACGATGGTATCCGCCCCCACCACGAGCCCCTCAGGCACACGTGAAGCTACGTCCTCGGCTTTCGCCCGGGCGAGCGCTGTCACTAGACCGGCAGGGTTGTCCCCTTCCACCGATGCCTCGTCGACGCCGCTCGGGATGACCTGGAACTCCAGGCCGACCTCCTTCATCAGGTGCAATCGTCTGGGAGATGCAGATGCAAGGATGACTAGCCGAGTTGTCATGGGATCCCCCCGAGATGAAGTGAGGCTGGGCTTGGCTTGATAAGAGCGATGCCGCCTGGCACCGCCCGGAGGGCCGTCTTTCCCTTTCTTGAGTCTACCATTTGATTTTCCCGTTTACAAGAATCAGGTCTCGAGCTTCCGATGGCAAAAGCAGAGCGGGCCTCCAGCGATGGAAGCCCGCGTCGAGTCAACCGGTCCACCGAGGGCTAGACGGCTTCCTTGATCTCCGTCTCAGACGTGACAGGGTACCCGTTCTTTATGCACTTCACAGGACACTTCTGCACACAGACCCCGCACCTGGTGCACTTGGACTGGTCTATGACCGCGAGGTTGTCGTGCATGGCGATCGCCTTCTCAGGGCAGTTCTTCGCGCAGATGCCGCAACCTATGCAGCCGACTTTGCAGACTTGTTTCACCTCTGGACCTCGCGCGTGGGACTTGCACATCACGTTCACGGTCTCCTCGGCCGTCCTGAGTTCTATGATGTTCCGCGGACACGCCCGCACGCACTTCCCACATCCGGTGCATGCTGAATCGTCCACCACGGGCAGGCCGTTAGGAGACATGTGTATGGCGTCGAAAGGACACGCCGCCACGCAAGTCCCAAGTCCCAGGCAGCCGTAGGCACATCCTTTGAACCCGCCGCCCGTCATGGCGGCAGCGCGGCAGTCTCGGATCCCCTCATACCGGAAAAGGTCTGAAGCGTTGGCCCGATCGCCAAGGCAGAGAACCCTGGCATACTTCGGTTGGGAGTCACCGCACTCTACACCCATTATGGCCGCAACTTTGTGTGCCACAGCGGCTTGCCCCACGGGGCATCCGTCCACGGGTGCTTTACCAGCCGCCACCGCAGATGCGAACCCGGAACATCCAGGGAACCCGCACGCGCCGCAGTTGGCCCCGGGCAACACTCCCAGTATCTCATCGACCCTCGGGTCTTTCTTCACAGCGAGTTTCTTCGCCGCAACTCCGAGGGAGAGTCCGAAAATCAACCCCAATGCGCCCATGCTGACCAGGGCGTACAGGTAAGCCATCCGGCGTCACCCCCATGTTGAGTCGTCCGGGCTACAGGCCCATCAGCTTGGATATGTTGAACCCCGAGAACCCGAGGAACGCCATGGCCATAAGACCGGTGGTCACCAGCGCAATCGGGAACCCTACCATCGCCCGTGAGATAGGAGCGAGTTCCTGCCGCTCCCGCATGGCCGCGAACAGGATTATCGCCAGTGCGAACCCTGCTCCGCCGGCAAGGCCACTCACAGCCGCCTCGAGGAGGTTGTAGCTCTCCCGGATGTTCAGGATCGCTACGCCCAGAACGGCACAGTTGGTAGTGATCAGGGGCAGATAAATCCCGAGGGCTCGGTAGAGTGTGGGGCTGACCTTGAGAACCACCATCTCGATCAACTGAACCAGAGCCGCGATGACCAGAATGAACGAGACGGTCTGCAGGTAACCCATATTGAACGGGTTCAGGATCAGGTTCTGTATGAGCCAAGTCACAGCGGAAGCCACAGTCATCACAAAGATGACAGCCATGCCCATGCCGGTCGCGGTCTCCACCTGTTTGGACACTCCGATGAACGGGCAGACACCCAAGATGCGTGTGAGCATGACGTTGTTCACGAGTATTCCGCCCAGAAGGATCACAATGAGTTCACGCACTTATGTCGCCCCCCTCTCACTGCCCACACGGGCGCTTCCGCTTCATAGTGATGAGGTTCACGGCCCCTATCAGAAGACCCAGGGTTATGAACCCACCCACCGGCCGAGTGACCACGGCAGCGGCATACTCCGGCGGGAACAACTTGATGCCCTCGAACCCGAGGTCGGGCGCGGCCAGGATCACGCCGGTCCCGAGAGGCTCGCGGATCGCGGAGAGCAGCACCAGCGCGAGAGTGAACCCCACGCCCATGCCGATCCCGTCCATGATCGAGTTGAGCGGGGGGTTCTTCGAGGCGAAGGCCTCCGCCCTTGCCAGGATGATGCAGTTGACCACGATGAGCGGCACAAAGACCCCGAGGACCTTGTGCAACTCAGGGAGGTACGCCGCCATCGTCAGGTCCACGATGGTGACGAAAGTCGCGATCACCACAATGAAGCAGGGGATCCGGATCTGGTTCGGGATCACTTTGCGGATGATAGATATGATGAGGTTCGAGCCGAGAAGGACGAAAGTGGCCGCGAGCCCCATGCCTATCCCGTTCGATATCGCAAGGGATGTCGCTATTGTCGGGCACATCCCCAGGAGCATCCTGAATGTCGGGTTCTCCCTGCCTACGCCGTTTCTGAAGTCCGAGGCCAGGCTCATCTCTTCGCACCTCCAGCAACGTCGAGGGCAATTGCGAGCTCACGCACGACGTTTACGCCCGCGACCACAGCTTTCGACGAGATCGTCGCACCGGTGACAGCCTGGATCTCGCCGCCTTCCTTGCTGACTGCGAGGGCGCCGCCTGCGCCCCTGCCCACAAACTGCGAGAGGAACTCGGGTTTGGTGATGTTGGTCCCGAGTCCCGGGGTCTCGCTCTGGGACAGGACCTGGATGCCCGAGACCCCCAGCCTGCTGTCGATTCCTATCAGGAGGCCCACCTTGCCGCCGTAGCCCGAGGTTTCAACCATGGCGACGACCCCATCGACCTGTCCACCGGTGGAACCAGTGTACACAGTCTTCACCCCGGCGAACTTGGGATCGGTCCTGACCGGAGCGAGCTCATCCTCATCGAGCTGACGGAAGTCTTCGGCCGAGGGAAGGACCGCCTTCATGGATTGTGCTACTTCCTTGGCCTTGCGCTCCTCGATCACCGCGGACGTCACCTTGTGGACGTAGGCGAGCGAACCTCCCGAGACCGCGGCGATCACCATGAGGACCAGACCCAGCTTGAGTATGTCACGCACGCGCCTTCACCTCCCCGAACCGTCTCGGCCGCGCGAGTCTGTCTATGAGCGGGACGGCGGCGTTCATGATCAGTATTGAGTAAGCGACGCCCTCTGGGTACCCCCCGAACAGCCGGATCAGTGAGGTCAGGATCCCGCACCCAACCCCGAAAACAATCTGCCCTTTCGAGTTGATCGGGGATGTCACGTAGTCCGTCGCCATGAAGAACGCACCCAGTATGAGCCCGCCGCTCAGGATGTGAAAGAGTGGGTCCTGCCCGTACAGTGTGGTTATGACCGCCACCGTGAGGATATACGAAAGCGGGATTCTGAGCGAGATATGCCCGCGCCAGAGCAGGTAGACCGCCCCGATGAGCAGGGCTATTGCCGACGTCTCCCCCAGCGACCCCGCAGTGTTCCCCAAGAACAGGGGCCAGTAAAACCGAGACAGCGTGGACGCCCCGATCTCGCCCGCTTTGAGGAGCGACAGCGGTGTGGCCGTGGACATCGCGTCGAACCCACGCACCCACGCCCCTGAGGTCGCCGGCCATATGAACCCGGTCGCGGCCAGAGCCGGCCACGCCGCAGCGGCGAAGGCCCGGCCGGCGAGCGCCGGGTTGAACACGTTGTGCCCGAGCCCTCCGAACAGAAGCTTGACCACACCAATGGAGAAGACAGCCGACAGAAGCGTTATCCACACTGGCACCGTCGGAGGCAGTACCAGCGCGAGCAGCAAGCCTGTGACTGCCGCACTACCATCCCGCGTTGTAATGGGGCGGTTCGTGAGTCTCTCGATGGCTGCCTCAGCCCCTACACACCCGACCATCCCGGCAATGACGGACGCCAAGGCGCGGGCGCCAAAGAAGTAGACCCCGACTAAGGCCGCAGGGGCAAGTGCAACTATGACATCCCGCATTATTGCGGGTGTGTCGACCTTGGCCCGTATGTGCGGCGCCGGCGACACCACGAGCATCGGGTTGTTCATCGGCTCTCCCTCCGTTCCGCGGCCTGCCGGCGTTTCTCGAGGATCTGGGCTTTGGCGAGCTTGATCGCCTGGACCAGATCACGCCGGGACGGGCAGACGTAACTACATACGCCACACTCGATGCAATCGAGCGCGTGGTATGCTTCAGCCCGGTCAAGCATGCCGGCCTCACTTACCTGGTGAAGGATGGCAGGTTCAAGAAGCATCGGGCA
>JANLFS010000063.1 GCA_024655925.1 Bacillota bacterium
GGGATCAGTTCCAATGTACCGCGCAAGGCCCCCGCAGACTCCACCCAACATCCGGTCACGAACGGACCGGTACAGCCGCCTTTCCACTAGCAACACCTCCATCTACCTGGCACCTTCTTCTTATTCTAGCACATAAGGTCCAAGTCCTGCACATGGCCGACTTTCTTCATTCCGCGCCCTTCCTGGGCTTCGTGACAACTTCGAGAACGGCGGTCTTAAAGAAACTCGCTGCGTGGCTCGGTCTAACAACCAGGGCTGTGTCCGCCCCTCTGCCCGACCCTCCCAGCGAGATCACCTCTTCCCCGTAAGGGATGAGTCCAGAATCGAGGGCCATCACTGCGCACTCCACCGCGACCTTTGAACCTTGACCGAACATGCGGAGAGTATTGGCCACGATCGCGGCGGGGTAGAGTCCTCCCCACTCCCTTGCGATGGCGCGTTCGATTCCGCCCATCAGGTGAGTTGTGGTCAGGACCTTAATGCCCATGCTGTGGAGACGTTCTCGCACCTCTTGGGGCATCTCTTGTTCACCGGGATTACGGAACCCCGTTACATGAGTCACGCATGAGATCGAAGGTCTACTCGGGTTATCTGGGCCGTAAGCTTGATCTACAGCCTCTGCAAGTGTCAGTGCGGTCGTGCCGGTGTTCGACGCAACCACCAGGTGCTTGATCCCAAGTTCTTTCGCGCGCGCGGCCGCACGGCGTGCCGTTTCCGCAGTTGTGTCTGACATCCGAATCACTCCATTCCCTGAGATGTGCTGGTGGACGTGAGCTACCAGAACTGCACACGGACGCTCATTTCGCGAGGTTCGGAGATATCCACGAGGTCATACTGCCCGGCTCTGGCAAGGGACTTCCAGGCCTCCTCAAGGATCCTGGCTGCGGACGCAATGTCGATCTCGAACCCTCCCCGAGGCACGCTCACGCAGACACGCTCGCGGAGCCTCGGGCTCATCCATAAGGCCATCCTGGCGACCTGCACAGCAGAGGCGACAAAGTCGTCGATAGCCCATAGCGGAAACGGGATCCAAAGCCCGAAACCTCTCCCAGACACCCGAACGACCAGAAGGTAGGCCCGGCGTACCACTGTAAGAGCCCCCCTTCCGACATCATCAGTCTATGTATATCTCGACTTTGGTTCCGTCATCCGACTCAACGTCCACGAGTCTTCCCCCTGCGCCCTGTTCGATGGCGGTCAGGATCTCATCCAGGTCAATCTTCTTCTCCTCCAGGTCCTTCAGGGTGTCCTTGGGTATGAATTTCCACACTACTCTGGCCAAGTTCACAGGCACGTTCACATTCACCCTGGTGCCGTCCTCGTTCTTCACGTTCACCCTGATGAACTTGGACTCCTTCTGCCCGGCCGCGGCCTGCCGTGGCGCGGGGGGCGATTCTATAGCCTCCAGAAGCTTCTGTGCTTCGTCCACGGTGAGCTTGCCGTCGCGAACCATCTCGAGGATAGCCTTTCTGTCCTCCTGCATGGCCACTGCACCTCCTACACTTGTCCGTTCTCGATCAGAATGGAACCACTCAGAGCGCGCGCCTCCACCACCATCCTATGGTGGGCGTTCTCCCAGCCGACAGTGGCCACCCGTATCTTCCGCTCTGGGCCAAAACCTGCTCGCTCAACGGTCACCGACGCGCCCTCCACCGATGATCTGACGGACCCAGAGAGAGTCTCCCCACGCACTTCGAACCCGGTGCGGGCATCTCTGGGCAGGCGCACCCTCACGCTCCCGTTGGTAGTGCGCATCGATACCTGCCCGCCTCCTTCGGAGTACAGGGTCCCTGTGATGCTTCCGTTCGTCGTGACGAACCTGCCCTCACGCAGATCACCCGAAACAGAAAGGCTGCCGTTGACCGATGTTGCCTCGGCCCGGGCGGCCTTCACCCTGTCCAGGACTATGCGGCCGTTTGTGGATGAGGCCTCGATCGCGGTCGCAGACACACCCTCGATAACGACAGACCCGTTGGTAGTCTGAACGGAGACATCGTATGACGGCCCGTTTGGGACGAAGGCATCGACAGCGATGGATTCAAGCATCCGCGGGTCTGCGCAATCGAACCCCATCCCATCTCTCCCCAGAGCCAACCTCAGTTCCTCCGCGACCTTCCGTTCCGCCTGGTCTTGAGTGTCGACGCCGCGCACACCGACTCTTACACAGACTCGGTACCCAGGTTGGTCCCATGAACTGACACGGATGTGCCCATTGGAAGTGGAGAATACCACCCGGAACCTCGAGACTCCGTCGGGCAGGCTGCCTTCGAACACCTTTTCCACCGGAACGCCTCCAAAGAGATCCCCGAGCCCAAGTGAACCTAGTATGGAAGTGAGGGAGATGCCGCGGACTCTGTTGGGCAACTCGTGTCCGGCCTCTACCATCTCGCCCACGACCTTACCTATCCTGTCTGCTATTCCGTCCAGATCCACCCTGAGCGACCTGGCACCCGCTGGCGCCGAGCCCGGACCTCTGCCTTCGCGGCTGGTTCCGTCGGACACGTCATCTCTCTCTTCAAGGGCGTCCAGAAGTTGATCCGCTTCGTCCGCGGTTATCTTCCCCTCGGCGAGCAGACCGAGAATGGCCTTTCTCTCCTCGCTCACCTCAGCGTCGCCTCCCAGTCTACTTGGTCTTGAGTTGCTTGACCGCCTCGTCTGCGGTGATCTCCCCCCTGGCCAGAGCGTCAATAACAGACTTGCGCCTGGACGCCGCATCTGGAGCTTCGGGATCCTCCACATTGTAACCGAGCGCCGCGATCACGGCGTCGAGCCTATTGCGGACTGTGGGGTAAGATATGCCTAGTTCCCGCTCGACATCCTTGATGTTGCCCCTGTTCTTTATGAACACCTCCACGAAGCTCTTCTGCTCGTTTGAAAGCTGGCAAAACCTGCATACATCGAACTTGCCTTCTATCACCGTACCGCAAGTCCTGCAGGCCAGCCTGGTCACGTCCAACTTCTCGCCGCATACTGGGCATTTTCCTAGAGCCTCCCGCCTGCGCATCTGAGTCACCTCCAGTCGCGTCGGGCTCGCTTCAGATTATAAATCGCTACTTTAATAATGTCAATACATAGCTTAAAAATCCTGAAGCGGCCCGTAGCATGTCTGGTACTCCAGCGCAAGCAGGGCGACCTTGAAGGGCAGCCCTCCTCCGAACCCGGTGAGCGTGCCCCCAGCTCCGACCACCCTGTGACATGGCACGAGGGGTCCGAGTCGGTTTGCACCCACGACTGAGCCTGCCGCGCGCGGGGCTCCCGGCCGACCGGCTTGGGAGGCGATCCATCCGTAGGTGCGAACCTGCCCGGGAGGTATGGAACTCATACCCCTGAGGACTGCCTGCGAGAAGCCGCCAAGATCATCGATGTCGTACTTGTAGGAGAACCACAGCTCCTCCGGACCCAGTTCACCCTCGAAGAACCTCGCTATGTCCCGGGAGGCGCGGGCAAGGGTGTCGCGAGGGTCCGTGTCCTCGCCGACAACGGGGGTAGGACGGCGCGGGACACTAGCGGGCGTGGTGCCTGGCATCATCGCGCCCAGGCCTATTTCCGCGAGTGTGATTTGAGGGTCCGGACTAAGGTGGGCGTAGCGCGCCGGGATAGGCAACTTCGAGAGATCACCTGGGCTGATGGGGGGCATATTCACTCGGAACAGCCCGCGCGCAGTGGCCTCGAGCCTCACCTCCCCAAGCAATGTCTGGACTGAGGCGATCAGTGGCGATACGGAAATCACACCGGTGTGCCTCCTGTCTGGTTTTCCTGGCTCCCCCCGGCTTCGGGGTGAAGGTGTCCGTAGACAACCGACGCGGAAGGCCTCGTCATCCCAGGAGTCGAGGCGATGTCGTCCATGGATGCTTCCGCCAGGGCGTCCAGGGATCTGAACTTCCGCATGAGCGCAATCAGGCGTTTCCTTCCTATTCCGGGAAGCCCGGTCAATTCCGAGGTTATGCTGCGCTTCCCTCTGACCGTGCGGTGGTAGGAGACCGCGAACCTGTGGGCCTCATCGCGGAGGTGTTGGATCAGGCGGAGCCCGAGAGACTCCCGTGGCAGCACGATGGGGTCAGGACTGTGGGGCGTGAGTATCTCCTCTTCCTTCTTGGCCAGGGAAACCGCAGGTATGTGGTGGGCCCCGGACGCCCGGAGCGAGTCAACAGCCGCGTTCAACTGCCCCCGGCCTCCGTCCACCACGATCAGGTCCGGCAGCCTGGCGAACTTCGGGTCAGCGCAGTCCCCTGTCCCACGCCTGATCCTTCTGCCAATGATCTCTGCCATCGCCGCGAAATCGTTCTGCCCCTCCGCTCCGCGTATTCGGAACCTCCGATACTCAGATTTCGCCGGCCTGCCGTCCTCGAAAACCACCATGGACCCAACGGCCTCCGTGCCCTGGAGGTTCGAGATGTCATAGCACTCGATACGCTTTGGGGGCGCGGCCAGGCCCACTGCCCTCGAAAGCTCCACGAGCGCCTCTGCACAGACCTGCTCTTCCGAGTCCGACCTTGCACGTGCCCGTACGAGCGCGGCGGCAGCATTCGTGGCGGCAAGTTCCACCAGCTTGCGTTTCTCCCCGCGCTTGGGGACGCGGATCGAAACGCGAGAGCCGGACCGGCTCGAAAGCCATCTCTCGAGCGTGCGGACCCCCTCGATCTCTGTCGAGAGTAGGATCTCAGGTGGGACGAGGGTAGTATCCGAGTAGTACTGCGTGACAAAGGCAGACAGGGCCTCGGAATCGTCTGCTTCCTCCATCCCTGCTGGGATGAAATGGTCACCACCGACAAGTTTTCCATCACGCACCAGGAGAACCTGGACACAAGCGCCCCGCTCGTCACGGGCTATCGCCACGACATCCTGGTCTCCTCTGTTGTCCGAGACGATCTTCTGCTTCTCTATCACCCGTTCCAAGGCCTGGACCTGATCACGCAGGACCGCCGCCTGCTCGAAATCAAGGGCGTCCGCAGCCGCCTCCATGCGTCTCCTGAGGCTCCGGACGAGGTCCCACTGCCTGCCCTCGAGGAAGAGTAAGACCTCGTCAATGAGTTCTCGGTAGCACGCAGGGTCGACCCCACCTGAGCACGGCCCGAGACATCGCTTGATATGGAAGTTGAGGCAAGGCCTGCTCCTCACATCGCTGTCGATCCGCCTTGAGCACTGCCTGATGGGAAAGACCTTCTTGAGCAGCCGGAGTGTGTCGTGAACCGCGTTGACGTCTGCAAACGGGCCGAAGTACCGGGAACCGTCGCGCACTACTTTGCGGGTTACAAAGATGCGCGGGTATGTCTCCCCCAAGGTGACCCGGATGAATGGGTAGGACTTGTCGTCCCGCAACCTGACGTTGTAGCGAGGCCTGTGTTCTTTTATCAGGTTACATTCAAGGATCAGCGCCTCAAGCTCCGAGTCTGTGACGACGTAATCCAGGTCCGCGATCTTCTCTACGAGCCGGGCCACTTTGGGTGAGTGGTCCCGGCTCGAATGGAAGTATGAGCGGACTCGGTTCCTGAGGTTCACTGCCTTGCCCACGTAGATGACTGTGCCTGCGGCGTCCTTCATCAGGTAGACACCAGGCGCCGTCGGGAGGGACGCCAAGGTATCACGCAAGCTCACTCGCGATCACCTCGTGTGGCCTGATCCCCGCAGTCTTCCGGAGGAACTGACCCGTGTATGACTGAGGAGATGCTGCGATCTCTTCGGGGGTGCCGGTGGCGACAACCTGTCCGCCACGGTCTCCTCCTTCCGGGCCCATGTCGATGATGTAATCCGCAGACTTGATGACGTCCATATTATGTTCGATCACGAGAACCGTGTCCCCCGCGTCGACTAGCTTGCCCAGAACCTCCAGGAGTTTCTGAATGTCCGCGAAGTGCAGCCCAGTCGTGGGCTCATCGAGGATGTAGAGAGTCTTGCCGTTGGTGCGACGGGAGAGTTCGGCCGCGAGCTTCACGCGCTGCGCCTCCCCGCCGGACAAGGTCGTCGCGGGCTGTCCCAGTTGCATATAGCCGAGGCCCACCTCGTGGAGAGTCTGCAACTTGCGCCTGATCCCGGGGATGTTCCGGAAGAACTCCAAGGCCTCTTCGATCCTCATGTTGAGCACGTCCGAGATGTTCTTGCCCTTGTACCGGACCTCGAGCGTCTCACGGTTGTAACGCTGCCCGTGACAGACCTCGCACGGGACATAGACGTCCGGCAGGAAATGCATCTCAATCTTAATGATCCCGTCCCCCCGGCACGCCTCGCATCTGCCACCCTTGACGTTGAAGCTGAACCGCCCGGGCTTGTATCCCCTGGCTTTCGCCTCCGGGACTTCGGCAAATACCTCTCGTATCAGATCGAACACGCCGGTGTATGTGGCGGGGTTGGATCTCGGGGTTCTGCCGATCGGAGATTGGTCGATTCCGATGACCTTCTCAAGGTGTTGGATACCAAGGACGGCATCGTGCGCCCCGGGCCTGGTGGCGGCGCGGTTGAGTTCATGCGCGAGCCGCTCGTGGAGGATCTCGTTTATCAGGGTGCTCTTGCCTGAACCAGAGACCCCGGTCACGCAGACGAAAACCCCGAGAGGTATCGTGACGTCGATATTCTTGAGGTTGTGCTCGCGCGCTCCCTTGATCACCAGGCATTTGCCGTTCGGCGCCCGTCGGGCGGGGGGAACCGGGATGGTCCTGGCGCCGGAGAGGAACTGCCCTGTGATGGATTGTGGACACTTCTCGATCTCTTCCACTGTGCCCTGGCCGACCACTAGCCCTCCGTGAGTGCCTGCGCCGGGGCCGATGTCGATGATGTGATCTGCGGACCTCATCATTTCCTCGTCGTGTTCGACTACGATGAGGGTGTTTCCAATGTCCCTCAGGCTCTTGAGCGTCCTGATGAGCCGCTCGTTGTCGCGCTGATGCAGCCCGATGGAGGGCTCGTCGAGTATATAGAGGACTCCCACGAGGCTCGAGCCTATCTGAGTCGCAAGCCTGATTCGCTGCGCTTCTCCCCCCGCCAGAGTCCCTGCAGCGCGATCCAGGGTGAGGTAGTCCAGCCCGACGTTGGTCAGGAACCCGAGCCTCGCGGTGATCTCTTTGAGTATCTGTCTTGCGATCATCTGTTCCCGTTCGGTCAGTGACAGAGACCTGAAGAAATCCAGTGCCACCACGGTGGACATGGCGGTCACTTCCACTATGGACTTGCCGCCGACTGTGACAGCGAGAGCCTCCGGCTTGAGCCTGGCCCCTTCGCATCTGGGGCACGGGCGAGTGCTCATGTACTTCTCCAACTCCTCGCGGATGTGGTCGGAGGTGGTCTCTCTGTACCGGCGCTCCAGGTTCCTCACCACCCCCTCGAACCTGGACTCCCAAACCTGCTCCCGACCTTGAGAGTCGGTATACCGGAACCTGTACCTCTCATCCCCCGTTCCCCGCTTGAGGATCTCGAGTTGATCCGGGGGAAGCGACGAAAGGGGGACTGTGGTGTCGATGCCCCGCACGCGGGCGACCTCGAGGACTCGCCCCATGTAGAAGTCGGAAGTGATGCCGTTGCGGTCGTAGGGGATGATCGCGCCGTCGTCCAGGGACCGATCCATGTCGAATATGAGGTCGGGGTCGAACTCGCTCTTCACACCGAGACCAGAACATACGGGACAGGCGCCGTAGGGACTGTTGAAAGAGAAGAGCCTCGGCTCGAGTTCTCCGTAGCTCATCCCGCAATCCGGGCAGGCCAGTTTCTCGGAGAATACCAGATCCCCGGATCCGGCGACGTCCACCATCACGACGCCCTCCCCGAGCTTGACAGCGGTCTCCAGGGAGTCCGCGAGCCTTCGGGCTATCCCCGGCTTGACCACGAGCCTGTCCACGACAACCTCGATCTTGTGGGTCTTGTACCGTTCGAGGCTGATCTCTTCGGAGACTTCTCTGACTTCGCCGTTCACCCGCACCCGGGCGAATCCGCAGCGCCGTATGTCCTCGAGAACCTTCTTGTGCTCACCCTTCTTGCCCCGGACCACCGGGCCCAGGATCTGGATTCTCGTGCCATCCGGCAGAGACATGATCTTGTCCACGATCTGCTCGACCGTCTGCTGGGTTATCTCCCGCCCGCACGCTGGGCAGTGGGGCCTGCCTATCCTGGCATAGAGGAGTCTCAGGTAGTCGTAGATCTCCGTCACCGTGGCGACAGTAGATCTTGGGTTTCTGCTGGTCGCTTTCTGGTCTATCGAGATGGCCGGAGACAGGCCCTCTATGTAATCCACGTCCGGCTTGCTCATCTGCCCCAGGAACTGCCTGGCGTAAGCAGACAGAGACTCCACATACCGCCGCTGTCCTTCGGCGTAGATGGTGTCGAAAGCAAGAGAGGACTTACCGGAGCCGGAGAGTCCGGTTATGACAACCAGCTTATCCCTGGGGATCTCCACATCCACGTTCTTGAGGTTGTGTTCCCGCGCCCCTCTTATGATAATCCGGTCCTTGCTCAAAGCTCCGCAAACCTCCGTCTCAGTTCCTTTATGCGGTCCCGGATCTCCGCCGCGCGCTCGAACTCCAGAAGGCCCGCGGCTTTCTTCATCTCTTCTTCCAGAGACTTTATGTGGTGGGCAAGCTCCCGCTCGTCCATCTCGTCAATCTGTAGGTCACGGGCGGACGAGGGCGCACCTGCTCTTCCTTGCGCCTCCCGCGTTCCCCGCTCAGACTCGATGATGTCTCGTACTGCTTTCACAACAGACTCCGGCGTGATGCCATGCTCCTCGTTGAACTGCATCTGAATGGAACGCCGGCGCTCAGTCTCGTCGATAGCCTGACGCATTGAGTCGGTGACATGATCGGCGTACATGATCACCCGACCATCAACGTTCCTGGCGGCCCGCCCGATCGTCTGCACGAGCGACGTGGCCGAGCGGAGGTATCCTTCCTTGTCTGCATCCAATATGGCCACCAGGCCAACCTCAGGAAGGTCCAACCCCTCCCTAAGCAGGTTGATCCCTACCAAGACATCGAACTCCCCCATGCGCAGTTCCCGGAGGATCTCGATGCGTTCCAGCGTGTCTATTTCGGAGTGGAGGTACCGGACCCGAATGCCGATCTCCCGCAGGTAGTCGGTGAGGTCCTCTGCCATCTTCTTGGTCAGAGTAGTCACAAGAACCCTGTATCCCTGGTCAACAGTCTGCCTCACCTGTCCGATGAGGTCATCCACCTGCCCCCGGACAGGCTTGACCGTGACAGGCGGGTCCACAAGGCCGGTCGGTCGGATGATCTGTTCCACGATTCGTCCACTGATGCTACGCTCGTACGGTCCAGGAGTGGCCGAAACGAAGATCACCTGGTTGATTCTGCGTTCGAACTCGTCGAACCGAAGCGGCCTGTTGTCGAAAGCTGAGGGGAGGCGGAACCCGTAGTTCACAAGGCTTTCTTTGCGCGACCGATCCCCCATGTACATGCCCCGCAGTTGCGGGACTGTGACATGAGATTCGTCAATGAACATCAGGTAATCATCGGGGAAGTAATCGAGCAGGGTCGCCGGGGCCATCCCGGGCTCTCTTCCCGCGAGGTGCCTGGAGTAGTTCTCCACCCCCGAACAGTACCCGACCTCCGAGAGCATCTCCAGATCATACCTGGTTCGCTGCTCGAGCCTCTGGTGCTCCAGAAGCTTCCCCTGGGCCTTGAGCTCCGCGAGCCGGGCCTCCAACTCAGCCTCGATGGACGCCACCGCCATTTTCATCTTTTCCTGGCTCGTGATGTAGTGTGTCGCCGGATAGATGAATGCAGAGTCCCGGGTTCCCAGGATCTCGCCGGTCAGCACGTCGACGTCGGCTATCCGGTCCACCTGGTCACCGAAGAACTCGATCCTGATGGCGGTCTCCCCACTTGCCGGGATGATCTCAACGACGTCGCCCCGGACGCGGAACGTTCCGCGGACCACCCCGACGTCGTTCCTGGAGTACTGAATTGCCACGAATTTCCGGAGGAGACGATCGCGGTCGGTCTCCTCCCCTCGCCTCACTACGACTGCCTGGCGGAGGTACTCCTCCGGCATTCCGAGCCCGTAGATGCATGACACGCTGGCCACGATTATGACGTCCCTCCGCTCAACCAGAGCGGCTGTCGCCGCGTGGCGCATCCGGTCGATCTCGTCGTTGATCTGTGCATCCTTCTCAATGTAGGTGTCGGTCTGAGGTATGTAAGCCTCAGGCTGGTAGTAGTCGTAGTAGCTTACGAAGTAATGCACAGCGTTCTTGGGGAAGAACTCCCGGAACTCCCCGCACAGCTGGGCGGCAAGAGTCTTGTTGTGCGCGATAACCAAGGTGGGCCTGCCGAGATTCTGGATCACGTTTGCCATGGTGAATGTCTTTCCGGACCCGGTCACGCCCAGCAAGACCTGGGCGCGCAGCCCGGACTCCACTCCCGAAACGAGTTCACGGATGGCTTTGGGCTGGTCCCCTCGAGGTGCGAAATCGGACTTGAGCCGAAAAACTGAGATGTCCAATCACTCCTTGCGGCACGGCATGCACACGGCACCGGCCGCGGCGTGTACATTATAGCACCCGCCCGGCGCCGGGTTAACCCCTTCGGCCGAACATATATTCGGCCTCCGGTGCCGGTTCCCTTCCTCAACCGCCGAAGGTGGGTAAGAAAAGAGCAGGGCGAAGATGCCCCGCTCTTTCGTCGTTCTTCCAGCCTCGCCAGAGCCTGTTCCGGGTGGTGGCCGGCTATGAACCCGGTCCCGCCGGTTCCTCCGAAGTAGTCACGGTCCCCGTGTCCGGCTGGACTTCGGGGACGGGCTCCGGCGGAGGTTGGGTCTCAGGCTCAACCATGGACGTTGGCGTCGCCGCGGCTTCCTGCGAGGGTGTATTGTCCAAACCGGGCTCACCAGGCGGCGCAGGCACAGGCACCGGCGCCGGCGGCGGAGGAGAAGGCGTTTCCCTGGGTTCCGGAAGAAGCTGTGTCTCAGGCTCAACCGCGGGCTTCGGCGCCACTGCGGGTTCCTGAGCGCGTGTAGTGTCGACATCGGGCTCGCTGGGCTGCACAGGCACCGGCGCTGGCGGCGGCAGTGGAGGGGAAGGCGTCTTTCGGGGTTCCGGGAGAGGTTCACGCCCTCGCCCCGCCTCCGGAACGAGGTCCGAGAGGCGGACAAGACGGATACCGGCGGCCTGGAGTTCCGGGATCATGCCTGCGAGTGCACGGATGGTGGCAGGCCGGACATGTCCGATCGCAGCTGCCGATCCACGTGCCAGGGCTATCTTCGCGGCTGACCTCAGAGCGTCCATGACGTACGTCTCTGACGTCTCGGAATCGAGGAACTTCGCATTCACCAGGACAGGTGTGCCAACTTCGGCGGCAACCTGAGAGACCACCGATCCGCTGGTGGTGTAGGAATCGAAGAAGTACAGGCCTCGCCGGCCCACTTCCTCCAGGACAACCCTCATCACCCGTGGGTCAGAAGTAGCGCGCGAGCCCATATGGTTGCTCACTCCGTCCACCGCGGGCAGCAGCGCGAGGTTTGCCTGCAACGTACGGCGTATGGATTCGTCCGACATGTCCACACTGATGGCTGCCGGCCCAGGATTCTTGGACCCGTCGAGAGCCTCCATCGGCTGGTGCAGGATCACTCCATACCCGCGTTCTCTCGCCATTTCGGCCTCTTTCGCGGCGTGCGTGCCCCCAGGAAGGATGGCTACGGTAATCGGTGCGTGGAGCTCCATGAGCTCAGCGGTCCCAGGCACGCCATACCCAAGGTCATCAATGACGATCGCCAGGAGGGCGGGTTTTCCTCCGGCCGGCTTCGGCAAGAGTGGAGCCTCCCTCGGCTGCAAGGCGGGTTTGGCCGCCGGGGATGGTTCAGGTGCTTCGCTTACGTCGGGCTCAGATATATTCGCAATAGCCTTACTAGAATGGAAAATTGGTTCGAGCACTACTCTCGCCGCCTCCAGTGCGGCCGTGCGGCCACCGGGTCTCGGAAGAGAGAACCCCACCCGGAAGACGACTGGGGCGCCGGGTTCAGCGGTCTCCTGTTCACCCGGGCGCGGCAGAACCCAGGGTCTATCCGTGGAAGAAGCCGCCCGCTCTATAGCCCGCCTATACTCATCGAAGACCGCCTGGTCTGGCCACTTGCCTCCTTTGGCTACAGGAACCCGCACAGTGTACGAGGTCACGCTCCACCTCAGATAGGTTCCCTTCTCCTCAGCGGCAGGGGCAAGCTCCAATTCGCGGTGGGCACCTGCAACCGTCCCCGAATCGAGAAGCCCCAGACTTTCAAGCCCTGTTCTGACTGCACCCGCCACCCGATCCGACCGTCTGGTATAGTCGTGGATGATCCGGCCCGACTCGTGCGATATCACTCCCAAGTCCCCTCCCCCGCACCCGGAGAGGATCATGGTGAGAAGGGAGAATCCCACCGCAAGCACAAATCGTAAGCGGATAACCATGAGTCACGACCTCCCGCCCCAGAGCCGGCGACCGAGCCATCTACTGATCATGGCGGCGAGCCCGCCGCTGCCCAGACGAACCATGCGCACCGGGCCTTCACGGGGGACGAACACCAGACCCAACTCGGAATCTTTTCCTCTGATCTTGATCTGCACCGTTCGTGTGCCTCCAAGGGATGCGTCCCCCAGACCGCGCCTTGCCCGACTCTGCACCCGCGAGGTAGACTCCACCTCCAAGAGGGCCGCGTACGGGACAGCACTCAGGCCTTGCAGGAATTCCGGAATGGTCGAGATGGGCTGGCAGTTGACTGATAGAATGATGTCCCCGGCCTTTATGCCCGCGGCTGACGCAGGTGACCCAGGAAGCACGTCGAGAACACGCAGTCCCGAGGGTACAGGATCAAACAGAGGAGTTCCAGTCTGTTCGACCCGGCGCGCCAAGAAGATCACTGCCTCATGCCCGAGCGGAGAGAAGAGAGCAGCCGCCCAACGGACCGCGGGAACCGAGGCCGAAAGGACCGCGAGCCCCAGGAGGACCAGGCTGAACACCGCTGATGCGCAAGCTGTCAGGGTAGCCTTCTGCCTGGGGGTCCTGGTGTAGGTGAAATCCCCGTAACCCGTCGCCGCGGTAACCGCGATGACCGCAAAGATGGCTTCCATTCCCTCGGGCGTGGGTAATGAGGGCTTTACCAGCGGCCACCAGTCGGGCATGTGCAAGACCTCCGGCGGCATCTCTGCAAGGGGAAGAGACACCATCATCCCGACTACCACCGGAATGGGCCAGAACTTCTGCAAAAGGCAGACGCCCCGGGGTCTGCCCCCGGGGCCCGGGATCAGCACCGGCGTGGTGTCTAGGTGGCCCATTGCCAGGATGAGCACTGACTCAACCAGGTGGAGGACTCCGACCAACGACATGATGGCAGGTATGTCCACTCTTGGCCACCCCAACACAAGGGCGGATAACGACACAATACCCCCGGCGTAGGCAAAGCAGATGAGTCGGAGGTTGAAGACAGCGAGAGAGAGGGCCACGATCCAGATGAAACCCAGCCCCATCTCACCTATTGACGCCCCAAGTAGGATGTAGATGAAACTTCCGAGTATCCCGCCGAGGACGCCGGCAACAAGTGACACCATCGTGCGCACAAGCGGGCTACGTTTCTCAGCCCCGAGAGTCTGGGCCTCCAGCGAGGACACGCGCCGGTACTGGAGGTATACCAGGGTCATCACGAGCCAAAAGCCGACCAGGGTGAACCCGATGCTGAACAGTCCGGCCATGGCCCGGAGAATCAACTCGAGGACACCGACAACAGGATATGAGGACACTTACAACACTCCGGTCTAGGCAGCCTTGCGGGACTCGGTCGCCTCTATCTCCCTCGAGAGAATCTCGATTGCACGTCGGAGTTGCAGGTCACGCTCGGGATCCAGACGCAAGAGATCTTCAGCAGTGACTGGCTCCTGGGGCGTTTCGTTCTTGACCTCCGGGAGGTCTTCCGGATCCGGCATCTCCACGATGTGGTCGGGGGTTATCGGAGTCTCAGGAGTTATCGCACGTTCCCCGGCGGTCAGGTATATTTGTGTCGTGACGGCCAGCCCGGACCCGTCACTAAGCGGGTAGAGAGTCTGCACTAGGCCTTTGCCGAAGGTGGGTGTGCCCACCACAGTGGCTACCCGGTTGTCCTGAAGCGCCCCTGCGAGGATTTCGGACGCTGAGGCCGTATACTCGTTTACCAGGACTACCACAGGGAAGTCTACCACGCGCTTTCCCACGGTCTCCAGGGTCTTCTTCTTCTGGTCTCTTCCCTGCACATGCATTACGGGACCCGGCGGGATGAATTTGCTCGCCACCTCCACCGCCTGGGACACGAGGCCTCCACCGTTGTACCTCAAGTCGAGGATCAGCCCTTTCATACCGAGGGTCCGCAGGCGCTGAATCTCGGCTTCCATCTCCTGCCCAGCTTTCTGAGAGAAGGTCCGAAGCTCGATGTACCCAATGCCCGTGGACTTGTCAAGCATGTACCCGCGTGTGCTCGGGGAGTTGATTATGTCCCGTATGATATCAACGGTGAACCTCTGATTCTGTGGCCCGCGCTCGATGACCAACACCACCCTGGTGCCTGGCTCACCGCGCATCATGGACACGGCCCGGTCCAGAGCCATGCCTTCAGTAGAAACCCCATCTATCTCCACTATGTGGTCCCCTGGCATCAGCCCTGCCCGCATCCCTGGGGTATTCTCAATCGGTGTAATTATGGTGATGTTCTTGTTCCTGATCCCGACGAGAATGCCTATGCCTCCGAACACGCCCGCCGAATCATCGCGGAGCGCCTGGAAGTCCTTGGGGCTCATGTACCGGGTGTAGGGATCACCCAGCGACTCCAGCATCCCCGAGACGGTCCCCCGGGCGAAGTAGGCCGATATCAGCTTGGAGACAGATACCGGCTTGTAGAACTCGCTCTTCACCAAGTAGATTGCCTCAAGAGCTGTACGGACGTCTCGGTATTTCGGCTGGGCGTCCCCAGGCGCCGGCGTGCCCCCGAGCGCCACCGGAGCCAGGATTGCCAGGATAACGAAAATGGCCGCGACGGCCGCGAGACGTCTGGGTGATTTCCCGCCGTATGACTCAGGCATTCGCGTGCACCTGCTTTCTGTACTCCATACATCCTATGCAGGCTGACGAAGTAGTCGAACCTGCAGCGCGGGCAGGACGCGATTTCATCGTTTTGGCAGCCAATCCATGGGGTCCTTGGGTGTCCCGCCGTCCCGAACCTCGAAATGGAGGTGAGGGCCTGTGGAGAACCCGGTGCTGCCGACACGGGCGATCAGATCACCCTGGAGCACTGCTTTCCCCGCGGAGACCGCGAGTGAGCTTGCGTGCCCGTAGAGGGTGGAAAGCCCTCCCCCGTGATCGAGTATGACTGTGTTCCCGTACCCGCTTATCCACCCGGAGTATAGCACATATCCATCAGCCGCGGCCACCACCGGCGTGCCGGTCCTCGCGGCTATGTCTATGCCAGAGTGGAAGCGGCGGTCTCCGAATATGGGATGAGTCCGCCACCCAAATGCCGACGTAACCCGACCTTCAGTGGGCCAGGTGAACTTCCCCCTCCATCTGACCAACTGCCCAGCCCGACCCAGCCTGGCCTGCATCTCCCTGATCGAGTGCTCGAGCTCACGGGACTGTCTCTCTTCCTCGGCAAGCTCCCGTTCCCACCTAGCGCGCTCGGCTCGCATGCGCTTGAGGTAGTACTCGCGCTCCGCCATCCTTGACGCCATGGACCTCTCCTCATCCTTGAGGCTGGATCTAAGAAGCGAGATCTCCTTCCGCGCCTCCTCAAGCCGCCTCTGATGCTGGGCCAGTTCCTCGCGGCGGGCCTCTATGGCTTCCTTCTCTTCCCTGACGCGACGGAACATGCTCAGGTCCTGTTCGAGGACCATACCGATCAGTTCATACCTGGTCACGAAATCCAGGAAGTCCCGGGACTCCAGGAGCATCTCCAGGTAAGTCCCGGGCCCTAGCTTGTAGATGTCCACGAGGCGCTGAGAGAGAGCTCCTACCTTGCGCTCATAATCCCGTGTGACTACGTCAAGTTCCCGGCCTGCAACCTCGAATTCGGCACTCAGGCGGGCCAGCTGAGCCTGAGCGGACTTGAGCCTGGAGTCGAGGTTTGTAATCCTCGTCCGCAAGGCCTCCAGTTCCTCTTCGATCTTCTGGACTGCCTGGAGCGCGTTCTGTTCCTCACGTCTGAAGCGAAACAGCTCCTGACGGGTCACCTCGATCTGTTCCTGAAGCTCCGTGAGCGCGTCTTTCTGCCTGGAGAGTTCCTGCGCACTTGGGTTCGCCAGACCCCCACCGGTAAGTAGGAACGGTGCCGCTGAGCACGCCAGAACCACGTAGACAACAACCCTTCGAAATCCCGGCATCATGCGTCGGTACCCCCGGATCTCAGACTCTCAAGTACCGCCGGGTCGATATGGAGCTCCCAATGAGCCCCACCGCGGCCCCGAGGGCGAGGAGCACAATGACCACGTAGCCTATCTTTATCGGATCCCGGACCACGGGCACGAAAGGAGCGGTTACACCGATCCATCGTGCTGCCGCAAAATAACCTGGGTACATCACTGCGCTCGCAAACGCAGCGCCTAGGACGCCGATGGCGAACCCTTCCAGGATGAACGGGAACTGGATGAATGCGTCAGTGGCACCCACGAGCTTCATGATCTCGATCTCCCGCCGTCTTGCGGAGACTGTGAGCCTGATAGTATTGGACACTATCAAGCCGATTCCCACCGTAGCCAGCCCGGCCATCGCTCCTGTTATGCCCCAGATGACCCTGAGGACCGACAGAAGCTTATCAACGTACATCTGCCCATACCTCAGGTCCTCCACGCCTTCGAACCTAGAAATGGCGGCGGCGACCGCCCGCGCGTCAGATGCATGTTCAAGCGAGACATCAAAAGAATCAGGAAGCGGGTTCTCAGGGAGGTCGTCCAGGAGGAATCCGTACTCTGACAGCTGCCGTTTGAGCCGCAGGAGACCCGTCTCCCTGTCGACATATTCGACCCCAGCGACGCCAGGAACCTCCCTGATGGCAGCAATGAGACTGTCCCTGATATCGGGCTGAACATCCGGAGCGAGAAATACCCTTACCTCCACCTGAGACTCGAGTTCCCGCCCAAAACCAGTGACATTGAGTGCTACCAAGATGAACGCTCCCAACACCAGCATACACGCGGTGACTATCACGATCGACGTGACAGTGAGGTTCCGCCTCAGGCCCCGGACGGACTGGACCGCGAGCGATAAGACTGTCCTAAGCCTCATGCCGGTAGGCCCCCCGGACTTCGTCCCTGACTACCCGGCCGAACTCCAGCTCGACGACGCGCTTACGCATGCGGTCGACTATGCCCTCGTTGTGGGTGGCCATCACGACTGTGGTGCCCCTCGCGTTTATCTGGCACAGGAGGTCCATGATACCCGCGGAGGTATCAGGGTCCAGATTGCCTGTGGGTTCGTCGGCTATGAGCACTATCGGATCGTTGACGATGGCGCGAGCTATGGCAACGCGCTGCTGTTCTCCGCCGGATAGTTCGTGGGGCATTGCATGTGCCCTCTGGGTCAGCCCAACCATCTCGAGAGCCGCCGGGACCTTCCGCGAAATCTCCCGGCAGGAGGCCTCGGTGACTTCGAGGGCGAACGCCACGTTCTGGTAAGTGGTCCGCTCCGGGAGGAGCTTGAAGTCCTGGAAGACCACACCGATCTTCCGCCTGAGGAACGGGACATCTCTCCACCGCAGGCGAGTCACGTTCTTGCCCGCTACGAGGACTTGCCCCCTGGTAGGCAAGGTGCCCCGGTATATCAAAGAGAGAAGGGTAGATTTGCCCGCACCGCTGGGGCCGACCACGAACACGAAATCACCCTTGGAGACGGACAGATCCACCCCAGTCAGGGCCTTAACGTTGCCGGGGAAGACTTTCGTCACCCCGTATATGTGGACCACCAGACTACGCAGCGTCGGAAGCCTCCGCCTTCAGGCGTGGGGAGGAGACGCCGCTTCCCCCTTTCTGGGCATACTCATATCCATCGGCTTTTTCAAGCAGCCGCAGGTACTTTGGATGCACGTCGAAGCCGT
>JANLFS010000064.1:0-6439 GCA_024655925.1 Bacillota bacterium
AGCTGGACAAGCTGATTGCGGACATAGCTCCGATTGCCGAGAGCGTTTGCGACTACAGGGTAAGGCTCCGGGCGCGGGGGATAGAGACTACGGGTCTTCGGTCCCTTGGGGCTGCAGAGGCCCAGATGGAGCGATTAAGCGACAGGACTAAGAAATGCGGTCGAAGCTGGTCTTGGGAAGGCCTGCAGGCGATGATGGCCCTGCTTCGGGCAAAGTGCAGCGGTACGCTGGAGTCGTTCCTGGCCAGGATTTCGGAAGAGGCAAGGCCGCCGGAGGCTTCAGAGGACGACTTGGCAAAAGAGGCCGCCAGCGCGGTAATCGAGGTTTTACGGACGGGGCGGAACGACAGAGCGTGCCATGCGCCGATCATGGACGCCGGGATTGTGAGGAGCGGCGGGTTGTCCCACGTGTTCCACGAGCTTGCGTCGGAGAGTTGGCTCTAAGGCAGGGCAGCCGTCCCGCCTGGCCACAAGCGATGCGCAGCGAGGCCGCCGTCAAGGGCGCGAAGCGGCGAAGCGAACCCTTGACGGCATAGGCCGAGGTTGCGCATACAATCCGTCCTGGCGGGACGGCGGCGAAACCAGCAAGGCCTATCGCGAAACCCGTTCGGCATGGTGTGCAGACGATCAGAAGTATTGGCCGCAAGCGTAACCGATTCGAGGAAAGGGGGACTCCCCACTTCTTCTTGACTCAGACGGCGCTACTCAGGCTGTTGCATTTTTATGAGCACATAGAGTATAATTGCATATACTCCTCTGAGGGAGATGCAGTTGGGGGTGATGACCGTAGTCAAGGTTGGTATAGTGGGTGCATCGGGATACACAGGCGGTGAGTTGGTAAGGATCCTGGCAAGGCATCCAGGCGTTGAACTCGTGTGTGTGTCATCCCGCACTTACGCGGGCCGCAGCATAGGCGACGTGTTTCCCAGCCTGTTCGGGCGGGTGGACTTGGTCTGTCGTGACCTGGACCCCGGCGAAGTCGCCGTGCGATGCGACGTGGTGTTCACAGCTGTCCCACACGGAGCGGCCATGAGCATAGCCGCAGCTGTCCGCGCCGCAGGTACGAGGATGATCGATCTTGGAGCTGACCACCGGTTCCGCTCGGCGGGGGTCTACGAGCAATGGTATGGCCTCAAGCATGAACACCCTGAACTGCTCGATGAGTCGGTCTACGGTATCTCCGAGCTGAACCGGGAGAAGATCCGCCAGGCGTGGCTTGTCGGCAACCCCGGATGCTATCCGACCACAGTGCTCTTGGGCCTAGCCCCGCTCGTGAAGTCCGGGTTGGCGGATATTTCGGGAATCGTGATCGATTCGAAATCCGGCGTATCCGGGGCGGGGAGAAAGCCTGGTCCCGTCTACCATTACCCTGAGTGCAATGACAACATGCGCGCTTACGGTGTTGCGGGCCACAGGCATACTCCGGAGATAGAGCAAGGGCTTTCGGACCTAGCTGGTCAGGAAGTCACGGTGACCTTCACCCCTCACCTCATACCCCTCACCCGGGGCATGTTGAGCACCATGTATGTGCACGTCACACGCAACACGACAACTGATGAACTCACGCATTTGTATGAAGACTTCTACAAGGGCGAACACTTCGTGCGTGTTCTTCCTTCGGATCGCTTGCCGGAGACCAAGGCAGTTGCTGGCTCCAACTTCTGCGACATCTCTGTGAGGGTCGACGTCCGGACAGGGAGAGCCATCGTGGTGAGTGCCATCGATAATCTCGTCAAGGGCGCCTCCGGGCAGGCAGTACAGAACATGAACATCATGTTGGGGATGGACGAAGATCTCGGACTGGATCAGCTGCCCATCTACCCCTGATCATCCCTCCAACCACGGAAAGGAACTGATGAGACCATGACATCCGAATTCGAAGACGGATCCAATGTCGGGGCTGGGGCTGAGATCGTGGCGGTGTGTGGCGGCATAACTGCCGCTCGCGGCATGAAGGCGTCCGGGGTGTTCGCCGGCATAAGGAAAACCAAGAAGGACGTGGCGATCATCTACTCTGAAGTCCCAGCCGTCGCAGCGGGCGTTTACACACAGAACAAGGTGAAGGCTGCCCCAGTGCTGGTTTGCATGGACAGGATCGGCGCCGGCCAAATCCAGGCCATCGTGGTAATAAGTGGGAACGCGAACGCGTGCACCGGCGAGCCGGGACTCAGAGACGCCTACGAATGCACAGAGGTTCTCGCTCACGAGCTGGGCATAGACCCAGCCCTGGTAGCCATGGCCTCGACCGGCGTGATCGGGGTCAGGCTGCCGATGGACAGAGTGGTGCCGGGAATACGGGACGCCGCGCACAGCCTGTCACGGGAAGGCGGCCACTACGCGGCAGAGGCTATCATGACCACTGATACCTTCTCCAAGGAATGCGCGGTTCGGGTGCGGATCGGCGGCCGGGACGTCGTGGTCGGCGGGATGGCCAAAGGCTCCGGAATGATCCATCCCAACATGGCGACCATGCTCGCTTTCATCTCCACGGATGTCGCCATCGATGTAGGCCTTCTCAGGCAGGCCCTTGGGTCGGCTGTGGCGCGGTCGTTCAATTCGATCACCGTGGACGGCGACACGAGCACCAACGATATGGCGGTTGTGATGGCAAACGGGCTCGCCGGAAATGAGCCCATCACGGGGCAGGGAGAGGATTACGAGAGATTTCGCGAGGCCCTTGAGACCGTGTGCATGGAGCTTGCGAAGATGATCGCCAGGGATGGTGAGGGAGCCACCAAACTCGTGGAAGTGGTTGTAAGGAACGCCGGGACGGAGGCAGACGCTAGGAAGGTTGCAATGGCCATCGCGAAATCGCCCCTTGTCAAGACGGCGATATTCGGTGCCGATGCGAACTGGGGCCGGATCATGTGTGCCGCCGGGTATTCTGGCGCAGAGTTCGATCCTGACCGCGTGGACATCTACATCGGTCCGGAGAAGGTTGCCGAGGACGGGATGGCCCTTCCCTTCAGCGAGGTTCAAGCCAAGGCTGCTCTCCTGGGTGCTGATGTCAGAATCACTGTGGACCTCAAGGATGGATGTGCCGAGGCCAAAGTCTGGACATGCGACCTCACCTTCGACTACGTGAAGATCAACGCAAGCTATCGCAGCTAGGGAGGTGCAAACACCTGTGGTGATCTCCTTCGATGAACGGGCAGCCTGCCTCGTGGAGGCCATACCATACATCAGGTCCTTCTCCGGGAAGACATTCGTCGTGAAATACGGCGGCAACGCCATGATCAACGAGGAACTCAAGCGTGCGGTCGCCCTGGACCTAGTGTTGATGAAATGTATCGGGCTTCACCCCATCGTCGTCCACGGGGGCGGCCCTGAGATAACCCAGATGATGAACAGAATGGGCAAGGAGGCCAGATTCGTCTCTGGGCTTCGGGTCACTGACGAGGAGACCATGGAGATCGTCCAGATGGTACTCGTGGGGAAAGTGAACAAAGACATCGTCTCTCTCGTCAACACACTCGGCGGGAAGGCAGTCGGACTGTCCGGGCAGGACGGCAGCGTGATCACGGCCAGGAGGCGTCCTCCTGAACGTGTGGTGGACAGGAAAACCGGTGAGGAACAGCTAGTTGACTTGGGACACGTGGGGGACGTCGACCGGATTGAGCCCACTATCTTGCAGCACCTTTCGGACACCGGGTACATCCCTGTGGTATCGTCGGTTGGTGTGGGGCCGGACGGCGAGAGCTACAACATAAACGCGGATTTCGTGGCGGGGGAGATCGCCAGAACTCTCGAGGCAGAGAAGCTCCTGATGCTCACGGACGTCGAAGGGCTCTTCGAGGACTACTCCGACAAGTCTACCCTGATTTCTACCACCACCGTTGACTCTGTCCGCACCATGCTGGCACAGGGCCGGGTGGAGGGCGGGATGATACCGAAGGTTCAGGCATGCATAAACGCGATCGAGGGCGGGGTTGCTCGCGCCCACATCATCGACGGCAGGCGCCCCCATTCGATCCTCCTTGAGATGTTCACTGATGCCGGCCTGGGGACCATGATACTACCTGAGGGCGCGGGGAGGGACGCGTAGTGAAAGGCCAAGAGATCATGGAGCAGATGGACTCGTATGTCATGAAGACGTACGCACGAATCCCGGTGGCTCTGGTCCGAGGCCAGGGCACAAGGGTGTGGGACGCGGACGGCCGTGAATACCTTGACTTCATGACAGGGCTCGCGGTGTGCTCGCTGGGGCACTGCCATCCGAAGGTTGTCGAGGCCATTCGAGAGCAGGCGGGCCGGCTTCTCCACGTGTCCAATCTCTTCTACATGGAGCCTCAAGGGACGCTCGCGCGCCTACTGGTGGAGAACTCTTGCTTCGACCGGGTGTTCTTCTGCAATAGCGGGGCGGAGGCCAATGAGGCCGCAATCAAGCTCGCCCGCAAGTACAGCAAGCAGAAGTACGGCCCCGGCAGGTATGAGATCATCACAACGGAGCGGAGTTTCCACGGAAGGACTCTTGCGACGCTGACTGCGACTGGGCAGACCAAGTATCAGAAAGGCTTCGAGCCTCTACCTGAGGGATTCACCTACGTGCCCTACAACGACCTCGACGCGGTGGCTGCCCGGATCTCCGATCGAACCTGCGCGGTGATGATCGAACCCGTGCAGGGGGAAGCTGGAGTGTACCCCGCTTCTCCCGAATACATGACAGGCCTCTCTCAGCTCCTCAGGGACCGTGGCGTCCTTCTGATCCTGGACGAGGTCCAGACCGGGTTCGGCCGGACAGGCCAACTCTTCGCCTATCAGCATTTCGCTGGGGTCACCCCGGACATCATGTCGGTCGCCAAGGCCTTGGGCGGCGGAGTAGCCATAGGGGCGATGCTTGCTACGTCCGAGGTGTCCTCAGGGTTCGAACCCGGGAACCACGCGTCGACCTTTGGAGGGAATCCACTGGCGTGTGCAGCGGGAATAGCCGCATTTACCGCCATCATCGAAGAGAACCTTCCGGAACGGGCACGCGTGATGGGCGACTACTTCCAGGCAAAGCTCAGGAGCCTAATGGGCGCGGGCTCGCACATAGCCGACGTTCGGGGCTTGGGCCTCATGATCGCAGTGGAATTGTCGGTGGATGCGACCGAGGTGGCGCGGAGAGCCAGAGAGAACGGCCTGTTGGTCAACGTGATCGCAGGAAAGATCCTGAGGCTTCTGCCGCCTCTCACTGTGACCGAGGATGAGTTAGATCAGGCGGTGGCGGTGATCGCGAAGGCGGTCCAAGAGACAGCGGCGTGAGGCCAGTCGCCTCGGCGGCTGGCTAGCCCTGACCCACGATTGACTTGTACTCTCAGCGAAATACGGACGAGGTCAGTATAACAAGCCCCGGGCACAACACAAAGCCCGGGGCTCTTCATTAAAACCCCAAGAGACCTCACAACGCTTGTGAGAAACCAGCGGCGCCTCGCGCGTAGTGGGCCCCTAGTAACGCCGCCTCTGCGCAGCGAAGCACTCGCTACAGTATACGGGCTTGTCTCCACTCGGCTGGAACGGCACCAGTGCTGGCTTGCCACACGAAGAGCAGACTGCCTCGTACATCTGCCGATTGCCGCCGGCTCCGCCGCTTGCAGATTTCCTGGCCCGACGGCACTCGGGACACCTCGACGGCTCGTTCTGGAACCCTCTCTGCGCGTAGAATTCCTGTTCACCTGCGGTAAAAACGAAGTCCTGTCCGCAGTCCCGGCAGTTTAGTACTTTGTCTTCGTATGCCAACTTGATCGCGCCTCGTCTTCCCTATGGATAGTCTCTTGATCAAGTCAGCATGCATATTGAAATGCCTGCGCTTGAACAACAGCCATGTCTATATTAGTGCTCTTCCGGCGAACTTGCAATATCATGGCAAAGCCATGATCTCGGTGATTTGAGTCTAAACTGGGCGGAATGCCAAAACCATCCGGTTCTGGCTCAGAAACTCTTGCGGACGCGGGTTCCCTTGACGTCCTATCGCCCAACAGGCCGTGGCCTGCGGCTCTCCCATGCCCGTATGCACACGGATATTCCTACATAGTGACCGGATAGATCTTCAACTTGAGGCAGGAAACCGGTGCAGGCTGTAGAAGAAGCAGGTAATCATCTTGGTCAATCGAGGAGGAGTCGAAGCATGGCGAGAACAGTCCAGAAGGCTCTCATGTTTCTGGTGTTGGCAGGACTCATAGCGGTGGCTCCGGTGGCTGCTCGTCCCCCAATCGAGATCACCATCGCCACGGGCGGCGCTGGGGGTCCCTACCACACCATCGCGGTCGGGCTCGCCGAGATCTGGACCAAAAACATCCCTGGAATCAATGTGACGGTTGCGTCCACATCTGCGTCCGTAGTCAATGCCCGAATGGTACATACAGGCAAGGCTGAGCTCGCGTTCGCCATGAGCGATGTGTGCTTCTACGCAATGCGCGGCGAGACGATGTTCGATGCGCCTCTTCCCAACATGGTCGGGC
>JANLFS010000064.1:6449-7736 GCA_024655925.1 Bacillota bacterium
CTAGCTTCCGTCCACACCAACCATGTTCAGCTGATCACGACAGCCCGGACAGGAATCAAGTCCGTCCGGGATCTCAAGGGCAAGAGGGTTGGAGTGGGCGCACCCGGCTCCGGGACCGAACTCAACGCCAGGCATGTCTTGGCCGCGGCCGGTATGACTTATGCTGACCTTGCGAAGGCCGACTACCTGAGCTATGCAGAAACCTGCGACCAGCTGGCGAACAGGAACATCGATGCCGGGTTCCTCACGGGCGGATTGCCCATCGGGGCCATTACCGAGCTCGCCACCAAGCAGGATATTGTGATAATCCCGATCGAACGGGCGCTCGTCGAGAAGATGCAGAAGGATTTCCCAATCTACATATCCCGCGAGATCCCCGCGGGTGCCTACAAGGGTGTGAATGCGCCCGTGCCCACTCTCGCCATGAAGAACTACATCGTGGTCAACCGGAACCTCGACCCCAAACTCGTGTATGACCTGACTAGAGTGATGTTCGAGCACCTTGATGAGCTCGAGGCTTACCACGCCGCAGTGAAGGAGATCAAGCTCGAGCTGGCGCTGGAGGGCATGGCTCTTCCGGTCCACCCCGGTGCGAAGAAGTACTACGATGAGAAGGGTGTCAAGTAGCAAGGGACAGCCATGAGCAGACTCGGCCCTGTCTGGGGCATCAGGTTGCTGTCTTCTCTCGCTGCGCTGGTGGTGGTCCTGGCGGCACTCAGCCTAATCCCAGTTGAGGCTGAGGGCGTTCCCGCCGGGGCTGACGGTGCGGACGGGGCTGCCCTCGTAGTGGCCAATCGAGGAGGCACGGTGCTCGGGGAGTTACCGCTGGACAACACGCGGGAGTTCCGGGTGACCTTCATCCATTCGTCGGAGAGGCACCCGTGGGTGAACGTCTTCTTGGTGGCCGGAGTGGAGATGGTGTTGAAGGAGATCCGGGTCCCATCCACGGGACCCGGGGTCCCTTCCGTCGTGGAACCAGGTTGGCATGTCACCATCGTAGACGGATGGATCGTCTACTCGGGCGTAGATCGGCCCTACGAGGAACTGGTGTTTCTGCTGTCCGATATATCGCCGCACATTGTCGAGGCGGGAGGCGTTTCCTACGACCTCGTCTCCCTCTTTGGGGACGGCACCCTGGTCAGACTGCGCGTTGCAGCCCAATAGGACTCGCAGGAGGGTAAGTGGTCCTGAATGGAACGGCCTGGCATTGAGGAACAGGAACGTATCGTGCAGAAGTACGACCGATCCGCGAGGACGGCGCGGCTCTCGGGCTTCTTGGCTCTGGCG
>JANLFS010000064.1:7746-15774 GCA_024655925.1 Bacillota bacterium
GTTGTGTGGGCAGCCTATCATCTTTGGACTGCATGGCGCGGGACGCCTGCGGCACTCGTGCATCGGTCGACCCATCTTGCTTTCATGTTCGCAATCGTGTTCATCGTGTACCCGATGTCCTACAAGACGCGCCCGTCGTCCTGGCTGCGCGGGGTGGACCTTCTCCTTGCATGCCTGGGGGTCTACGCTACGACATATATCATCAATAACTACCACAGCATAGTCATGCGTGCGGGCATGCCGAACACGAAGGACTTGATCGTTGCGCTGATCATCGTGGTCCTCGTGATCGAGGCGAGCAGACGAGTGACGGGCTGGGTCCTTCCTGTGCTCGCTGCAATGTTCCTGGCGTACGGGCTTTTCGGCTACCTGGTGCCAGGCAGGATGAGCCACAGGGGATTCGACGTGCCGGAAGTGCTTGAGTATATGGCCCTGACAACGGAAGGGATATTCGGAACCCCTATCGGGGTTTCGGCGCAGTACTTGATTCTCTTCATCCTTTTCGGCGCATTCCTGCTCAAGTCCGGAGTGGGGGACTTCTTCAACGACCTTGCGATCGCCATCGCCGGCCGGGCTAGGGGCGGCCCTGCTCAGGTCGCGGTGGTCGCGTCGGGGTTCATGGGGTCGATAAACGGCTCTGCGGTGGCGAACGTGGTTACCACGGGGACTTTCACTATACCTCTTATGAAGAAGATAGGGTACAGTCCGGAATTTGCTGGAGGGGTAGAGGCGGCGGCCTCGAGCGGGGGTCAGATTCTGCCGCCTGTGATGGGCGCGGCGGCGTTCATCATGGCGGAGACCCTTGGCGTGCCATACGTGCGGATCATGTACGCGGCGATAGTTCCCGCTCTCCTTTACTACATAGCCGCTCTCACCATGGTGTATTTCCGAGCGTCCCGGCGGCGCCTCCGCGGGCTGGAGGAATCGGAGGTCCCGAAACTCGGCCCCCTCCTCAGGAGCAGAGCATACCTGTTCCTACCTCTAGTCGCCCTAGTATACTTCCTGGTCTCGGGGTACACTCCAACCTACGCTGCGTTCGTCGGGATCATAGCATCGGTCGTGGTGAGCTGGTTCCGCAGAGAGACCAGGATGACTCCAAAGCGGATCTTGGAGGCGATGGACGCAGGGGCCCGGAGCACTCTCTCGGTGGCTGTCGCCTGCGCCGTGGTGGGCATCGTGGTGGGCATATCCACCCTGACTGGGCTCGGCACAAAACTCGCGGGGTCCATCATCAGCTGGTCCATGGGCAACCTGTTTCTGACCCTCTTTTTCGTCATGATCGCCTGTATCTTCCTTGGCCTGGGAATGCCGTCCATCCCGGCTTACATCCTGACGGCGACCATGGCTGCTCCAGCATTGGCGAGGCTTGGGGTGGCGCCTCTTGTGTCGCACTTCTTTGTCTTCTACTTCGCCATGCTGGCCAACGTGACTCCTCCCGTGGCCTTGGCGGCTTTCGCGGCCGCCGGCATTTCGGGTGGAAACATCGCGAAAACCGGGTACGAAGGCTTCAAGCTTGCATCTGCGGGGTTCCTGGTCCCGTACATGTTCGTGATGAGCCCAGTGCTTCTGGGGCAGAACGCCACGTTCTCAGAGCTCCTACACGTTACGGTGACAGCACTCGTGGGTGTCGTGGCTCTTGCGGGCGCGATCGAAGGCTGGTTCTTCGGGGGGCTCTCCTGGCTTCGGAGGTTGGCTCTTGGGGCCGCAGCACTGCTTCTGATCCGGCCCGGCCTTCTTACTGACATGGCCGGGGCAGCCCTCATTGGGCTCGTCTGGCTGTCGAAGGGCAGAGCGGTGCGCGCAGGATCTCACCGGGAGGACGGCGTTCCGGGAGGACGCTGATAATCCTGAATTGGCCGTATGTAGATGATGTGATGGGCGCCGGGGCGGCCCGGGGCAGGGCTACCGCGGCGCCCCCACTTTCCCTACAGGAGCTGCATACACCACGAACTCATCTTCCCCGTCAAGGCGGAGAAAGGCGTCCATCATCGCTTGGTCATAAGCACCAATCGCACAGGTACCCGCAGATATGGCCTCGCACGCGAGATAGAGGTTCTGGCAGACATGGCCGATATCCTGCAACATTGTCTTGTGGGCGGCCACCCCGTACCGCCATTCTCCTCTGTAGGGGATCACACTCCAGATGAAGACCGCTGCCGAGGAGCCCACGAAATCCTGGCCGAGGCAAGCGGAGCTAATCTTCCCGGCCAGGTCCTTGTCTGTGAAGAGAAAGAGGAGCTTGTGCCCGAGCGGGATGTATCTGTATACACCTGGTTCGAGCCCGGTTACCCTGTTCACCACCAGGTAGGTCTCGAACGGGTGGCGGGCCCCCCCGGAGGGGACGGTGCGCATGGTGGCGTACCCGTCGCGGATGACCTTCTTCACCCCTTGTGTGGCCCAGAGAAGGAAGGACAGCTCAGCCTGGGACAGGGGGGAGCGGGAGTACTCCCGGCGGCTCTCACGCCTCTCGAGCAGGTCAATGAAGGAGAGGTCCACAAGCGTGGCATCGCGGGGTGGCGGGAGGTCTATCAGAGGGACGTTTGGGTCGCGGGGTTTCTCAAGGGGGGGCTGAGGCAAGCCTCGTCTCTGGTCGCTCGGGGTAGCCCGAGCTTCAGCAAAGGCGGCCTTCATCAAGTTGCGGTGAATCTGGAACCTGTCCATCAAGAACACCTCTTTCGGTTATTCCCGCTCCTCCGTCTCGGTGCTCGCTGAGAGTTCAGCGAATCTCCCATGGGCGTTGGCCCGGTCGATCACCGCCTGTGTCACTCTCTGCCCCCGCTCGATGATGACCGTGCCGTCGTCAGCCCTGACAGTGGCGGTGGCTTTCCTACCGGTGAGAAACCTCTCGTGCCTGGCCTGAAAGAGGACGCCAAGATCCTGAGGACCTGAGCTGGGTGTGGCAGGCGCCGCCAACGGTTCATGAGCATGATCCGCTGTACCCTCTTCCTGCCGGGCTCCTGCCGACTCCTCAACCACGACGACGTGCCTTCCCAGAGTGATCACCTGCTCAGCAGGGATCACGACTCCTGCGTCAGGCCCATCCACCTCCAGGCTGGTTATCTGTCCTGTTGAGGTGTCGACAGTGAAGTCGCGCACCGTCCCGATGAATCGGCCTGCCCGAGTGACTACCCGCGTGCCTGCGACTCTGACCCCAATACGGGCGTCCCCAGCGATCTCGGGAAGCGCGGACAACTCACATAGGGCCGAAAGGTTCTCGACTGTTATTGCGTCGCCACCGACTGCAGATATGAGGCTGAAATCGACTACTCTTGGAGGCTCGAACCAACACTCGCCTTCTACCGCGATGGCCGAAACTCGGGCACTCGGAGCATTTATGACCAGGCACTTGACCCTGCCGGCCTCCAGGCCCTCAGATATGCTGATCACGGGCAGGCCGATAAGCTCTTCACTCCGCCTCATCAGGCAGACACCTCCGTCCATGGGATGGAACGTCGGTGGTATTTTCGCCGCCTCGAGGCTCAGTCCTTCATCTCCTCGCGTCCTCCACCCTGTGGGATACTGCATCGAGGGCTTTCTGCAGCAAGTCTTCACGGTCGGGCAGGTCCAGGACCAAACGGGCGATGGCCTGCAGCCCCGGAGACTCGTCGAAGAACCTGCGCAGGTAGAGGGGCGTCCTGCCGATGATCTCGAACACCTCGTCCTGGTCCGCGTGGACCGCGTCTGCGAATCGTTCGTAGATCCGGTCTGGGTAGGATTTCTTGCCCGTCTCGATTTCGGAGACCACGTTCGGGGAGATGCCGAGCTTCCTTGCGACCTCCCGGCCAGACATCCCCTGGCCCTCCCGTTTCTCTCTGAGGTAATCTCCGAGCCTCTGCAGGCGCACGAACTCTTCGAGCCGCTCCGGAGCACGCTGCTTCAGTTGCTCCAGGTACATCTCAGTGTGCGCGCTCATCTGTCCGTGCTCTCCGCTTTCAGGCATGGCGTAACCTCCTTGTTGAAACCTGTCAACTAAACTGTGCTCAAAAGATGCCGGGTCAATTCAATCCCATTTTCTGCAGTGATCTTGAATGAACAGGTGCCTAAGCCATACGTATACGAATACAGAGACACCCTTGGCACCCCGCTACGCCGGTTGCACGGAGGGCGGGATGGCTGCGCCGACGGCTCGAGACACTCTGGCGCATACACCTTGCAGGGGGAGACGTAGCCGGTAGAGTCTACCCTCATGACTGACCGCGGCCTGTTGCAGCGCTTCTATGTCACAGGTCACGTCCGCCCAGTTTACCTCCTCGTTCCGGTGCTCCAGCCTGACCTCGAGCTCATGCCGCAAGACCAGGGCAAGAAAGCTCGACAAGATGCGGCTGCGGATGGTATCATCCCATTCGTGGAAGACCGGCCTCGTCTCGAACAGGTCCTTGGTCTTACGGAAAGTAGACTCCACCATCCAGAGATTCTTGTACTGGACCACCACTTCATCTGCGGGCAGACTGGTGTTCGTTCTCAGGACCCATTTGGCGTCATACTGCTCGTCCTCTTTGATCTTTGTCTCGTCAAGGAAGACCTCATCTCCGTTCACACGGAGAAACCTTCGGTACCCTGGGTCCTTGGTGAGACTGGGCGTGCCGGACTTCAACTCTTCTTTCAGGCCCTCGATGAGCATCTCGCGATCCCGCTGGTCCTTCTCTTCTTCCTCGGGGTTGTGGCAGACTATGTACCGACGCCCATCGACCCAGACTTCTTCCGCCCTCAGGTTATGCACGACTTCCTGGTACCTCCCTGCACGGCTCAGAACCAAGCCACGGACTTTCCGTGTCCCTCGCAGCCTGACCCCGACGATGTACTGCATGCCTCAGCCCTCAAGCTCTGGGAACACCTCGTCACTGAGTATGTTTCGGTCTGCAACCGAGCACACCGTGAGGATTCCGCCGGCTCTTCGAAAGCCCAAGTTCGCCGTGGGGTTCACCGCCCGTGCCTTCGAACTGGATGCTAGCTGTATGGAAGAACACCAGCGAAACCCCGGTGAAGAGGTCCTTTTGGGACTCGAATAGGTCCTCCTCGACCCGGCCTTTCACCTGTCCAAGCCACCGCATGGCCCGGTACAGGTGGTGCAACTGGAGACCTTCGCGACCCGGAACCCAAGTGCCCGCCATCCAGCGCATAGCCTGCCGGTCAGACCCTGCTTCGAAGAACCTCTGGAGGACTCTGCGGAGAACACAGCCCTCTCCACATCGAACTCAAACCCACAACCCTCGAGCAAACCTCGGAGGATGCTTCCGATCCCGAGCTCATCCCACAGCCTTTCGAAGATAAGGGCAGGACCTATACTCAAAGAAGAGACGGCCTCAAGCTCACCATGAACGTGCGCCTGTTGAACTCGGGCCTCGTTTCCGTACCGTCCCAGGGACTTGAGGATAGCGTCAATTCGGCCTTCCTCACGGAGACGGTCCAGTCGCCCGAGTGAAGCGACTACGCGCTGCTTCGTCTTCCGGCCTTCACGGTGGTTCTCAACAACCTGGAGGTATTCGTATTCCCGGACCCTCTTGACGCGCACGAACACGGTTGCCGCCTCCTGTTACCACCTCCACGCTATGCCATCATACCCATATAATCAAACCTGAGTCCACGCGACATTGGCACCACACCTCGGCCGACTTTGCAGTATGCACAGGATATATTTCTGCTACAAACGCGTGTGGTGCTCATATCGGGGCGGTCCACTGTAGAAGGTGAGTCAGCCAACTGCTGCTCGGTCGGTTGATTTCGTTTCTGGCGTGTGTTAACATATGAACGCAGCCCAAGGCAGCTCCGGGGCGGTGTTCGATTTGGGCCGTGACGAGCAGTTCATGCGCCAGGCCATCTTCGAGGCTCACGAAGCACTGAGGGCCGGCGAGGTCCCGGTGGGCGCAGTGGTAGTGATGGGTGGCGAAATCGTCGCTAGGGCGCACAACCAGAGGGAGGCCCAGGCTGATCCTACCGCTCATGCGGAGATCCTTGCCATCAGGGAAGCTGCGTCCCACATCGGGGGATGGAGGCTCGACGGTGCGACGCTTTATGTGACCCTTGAGCCGTGCCCGATGTGTGCTGGGGCTGTAGTGGCGGCAAGGCTTGCAAGACTGGTCTATGGCGCGTTCGACCCCAAGGCCGGGGCGGCGGGGACGATCTGGGACATTCCCCGGGATACTCGCCTGAACCACTGGGTGACAGTGACCGGAGCGGTGCTGGCGGGAGAGTGCGAGGCCTTGCTGGGGGACTTCTTCCGGACAAAGCGATAACTGGCGACCCAGCGCGGAGAGATGGCTGAGTGGTCGAAAGCGCTCGCCTCGAAAGCGAGTGGGCGGGTGACTGCCCCGTGAGTTCGAATCTCACTCTCTCCGCCATGAAAATTGCATAGATTCCGGGCAGCCGGTGCGAACTGGCGCCCGGGCGCGGAGAGGTGGCTGAGATGGTCTAAGGCGCTCGCCTGGAGAGCGAGTAGGCAGATGACCTCTGCCTCGCGGGTTCGAATCCCGCCCTCTCCGCCATTTTGTCGGTGAAGTTTCGGCCGTGCTAGACGGGGAGATAGCGGTGCCCTGTACCCGCGATCCGCTCAAGCGGGGTCGAACTCCCTCCCGAGGCCTGTCCCTCTTGGGGTCCTGCCCGTCGCAAGCGGCGTTGATAGCCGGGTCCTGCGCAACGGGGCTCTGTGAACCCCGTCAGGACCGGAAGGTAGCAGCGGTAAGCAGATTACCTCGTGTGCCGCGGGGTTGCCTGACTGGAGCTGGCTACGGCGGTTACGCCTGGGAGAGCTTGTCGACGGAGGGTGCACGGCCGGTTTTCCTCAGGTGGATGGCCCTAGCGGGCCATCCGTCTTCATATCTGCCCCCGCGTGTTTGATATCCGCCTGCGTATGTGGGGCACGTGTGGAGGACATGCGATGCACAGGGGAGAATACTCCTGGCGCGTGGATCCCAGAAACCATCACGGGAGGGTGCGGTTTGACCTACGTCTCACTCTACCGGAAATGGCGTCCGCAGACGTTTGAGGAAATCATCGGGCAGGAGCACGTCCGGCGGACTCTCAGAAACGCCATTGCTCAAGGTAGGATAAGTCATGCCTACCTGTTTGCCGGGCCGCGCGGGACCGGCAAGACCTCCACTGCAAGGGTGCTGGCGCGCGCTCTCAACTGCTCTTCGGGACCTACCCCGGACCCGTGCGGTACCTGCCCATCCTGCATCGGAATACGCGAAGGCCATGCCATGGATGTGATCGAGATTGATGCTGCATCCAACAGGGGCATCGAGGAGATCCGCGATCTCAGAGAGAAGGTCGCCTATGCACCCACACTTGGTCGGTACAAGGTCTACATCATAGATGAGGCTCACATGCTGACCTCCCAGGCTTTCAACGCACTCCTCAAGACCCTGGAGGAGCCGCCGGCCCACGTGGTGTTCGTTCTTGCCACCACGGAACCCCAGAGCATTCTCCCCACTATACTGTCGCGGTGCCAACGGTTTGACTTCAACCGGCTCTCAGTGCCTGAGCTCAGTGCGCACCTCGCCCGGGTTGCGGAGGAACACGGGATTGCGGCTGATCCTGGTGCAATAGCCCTGATAGCTAGGCGTGCAGAGGGGTCGGCCAGGGATGCGCTGAGCATCCTCGAGCAGGCCTCCACATGGTCAGATCATGTGTCGGTGGAATCTGTCCTAGAGCTGCTCGGCGTCTCTGCCCTGGACTCGGTCAACCGGTTCGCTCGGGCCATCGCTGGCCGGGAACCCGGGCCTATGCTGGCGGTTATTAAGGAAGTCGTAGAGGGCGGAGGCGACCCCAGGCAGTTCGCCCTGGACATGGTGGAGCATCTCAGGAACGTGTTCGTGGCCATGGAGTGTCCCAACCCGTCCGAACTCATCGAAGTGCCTGAGGCCGTGATGGACGAGATCGTCGCACAAGCTCAGATCTTCACCAGGCAAGATATCCTGCGGGCACTGGCGATACTCAGCTGGGGCGAGCAGGAGGCCAGGCGGTCGTCCAACCCCAGGCTTGTGCTGGAACTCGCGGCCGCACGGCTGTGTGAACGTGACGACCTTCCGG
>JANLFS010000064.1:15784-18007 GCA_024655925.1 Bacillota bacterium
TTGTTTCCAGGCTCGAAGCGCTGGAGGAGGCTGTATCTTCTGGTCGCGTTCAGCCACTGCCTGACGCGGACGGTCCAGCGATGCAGCAGCCGTCCCCAAAAGTTGACGCCACGAGGGCTCAGGTGGCTGGCTCAGTCCGGGGGACGCACGGCAAAGGCGACGGCCTGTTGACCGATGGCATCTCCCCCGAGCAATGGGCCCAGATTCTCGCGCAGGTGAAGACGCGGAGTGCTGTCATCCACGCCCTCCTGAAGGAAGTCAGCTTGGTCGCGGTGGACGGGGAGACGCTTCGCATAAGATTCGAGCCATCCTGGGCGGTTCACGCGGCCAAAGTGTCGGAGCCCAGGAACCGTGAGATGGTTGCCGACGCGGCATCTGAGGTATTGGGCACAAAAGTCAAATGCGACGTCAGTGCCGGCGAGAAACCCTCTGCTGCGCGACAGCTCCCCACGGGCCAGCGGCAGGCAGGCGGGGGCGCCGGCATTCCCTTCGACGACCCTGATATTCAGAAGGCCATAGAGGTCTTCGGGGCAGTGGACGTCAGGGTTATCACGAAATAGGTCTCCGAGAACCGGCTTTGCTGCGGTAGCCAAAGGGCGAACCTAGGACGGAGGGTTGAACACATGGGCGGCAACTTCCAGAAGATGATGAAACAAGTTCAGAAAATGCAGGCCGACATGGTCAGGATCCAGGAGGAGCTTGGAAGCAAGCTCGTTGAGGCGACGTCCGGCGGAGGGGCGGTCCGCGTGGTGGCCAACTGCCACCAGGAACTGGTCGAGATCCACATCGACCCTGCGGCGGTGGATCCTGAGGATGTGGATATGTTGCAGGATCTCATCCTCGCAGCGTGTAACGAGGCTCTGCGCAAGGCACGCGAAACTGCCGAGGCTGAGCTGGCCAAAGTCACTGGGGGCATCAGCGTTCCGGGTCTCAAGTTCTGACCTCTTGAGAAAGAGAGGTATTCCCAGATGCTGTTCTATGCCGAACCAATCGGCCGGCTCATAGAGGAACTAAAGAGGCTCCCGGGGATAGGGCCCAAGACAGCACAGAGACTTGCCTTCCACATCCTGACCATGTCCGAGAAGGATGTCAGGACTCTCGCGGAGTCGCTGGTCGGCGCCAGAGAGAGAGTCAGGAACTGCTCTGTCTGCGCGAACATCACGGACATGGACCCGTGCGGCATATGTGCGGACGGGTCGCGCGATCAGTCGACCATTTGCGTTGTCGAAAGGCCCGAGGATGTGATCGCCATGGAGCGCACAAGGGAGTTTCATGGAGTCTACCACGTGCTCGGCGGGGCCATATCACCCATGGAAGGGATCGGGCCGAACGACATCAGAGTCCGTGAGCTGCTCGACCGATGTAAGTCAGGGGCGGTGCGCGAGGTCATCGTGGCGACCGATCCGAACATAGAGGGCGAGGCCACCGCGATCTACATATCCCGACTGCTGAAGCCCATGGGTGTGCAGGTCACCCGCATTGCCCACGGCTTGCCTGTTGGGGGCGACCTGGAGTACGCAGACGAGGTCACACTCGCCCGCGCACTCGAAGGCAGGCGCGGAATTTGATCCATCGCCTGATTGCACTTCCGGAGTGTTCATGGGCATACCGCGGCTCTTGGCGGAATACCAGACGGCGCTTCTGGGCATAATCTCGCTGAATAACGCCTCAGAACGGGGTGTGAGCCATGGACCTCTGGCTGTCACTCGATCGGACCTTGGAGTTGGCCCGGCAAAGGCTCTCGCTAACCAGGCAGACAGGAGAGTCGGCGGAGGAGACCCGGCTTCGCAACGAGATCCGTGCCGTCTGCGCCGACATGGAACGGGCAGACCGGGTGTTCAACGACGCTACGGACCCGGATATCATCGACGCCGCGATTTACACGATGAGAGCGTGCGAGCGGAGACTAGGTTACCTGGTGAAACAGGCGAAGAGACTCAGAGCGACTGAGTGCGCCGAGGGGTGGGACCAGGCACCGCTACTGGGACAAATTGGCGTTGACACCCGTTCAGGGCCGTGTTAGAATAACAAATGTCGTCGCCACACGGCGGTGATGCAGTGGAGGCGGCGGATGTTCCTTGAAAACCAAACAGCGTGTGCACTGAATCGGACAAAAGAGGTTCGATGCGGGCGCAATGAATTGAGTAGAGACACGATCTACTCTTCGAGAGAAGACGGTATGAGATTTTCTTGGAGAGTTTGATCCTGGCTCAGGACAAACGC
>JANLFS010000065.1:0-1254 GCA_024655925.1 Bacillota bacterium
CTGGGCGATCCCTTCTGGATCTGGTGCGTCTGGAACGCGAGTTGAGGGAGACGCTGGGCTTAGACGTAGACGTTGCAACACCAAGAAGCCTGCATCCTATGATCCTAGATCGAGTCATGGCAGAAAGGACACCAATCCTATGAGATCGGAACGTGATCCTCGGCCATTCCTGCAGGATATCTTTGATTGCATACAGCACATCCCGCTCTACACCGGAAACACTGGTGCAGATGAGTTCCTACGCAACAGTATGATGCAAGACGCTGTTGTCAGGCGTCTAGAGATCATCGGCGAGGCAGCAAGTCATCTGCCTGTTGACCTAAGGCAGCGGTATCCTGAGGTGTACCCTGGCAGGACATAAAGGACATGCGAAACAAGCTAGGCCATGACTACGGGCACGTAGATCTTGATCTCGTGTGGGCAGTCGTGCAGAAGGACATACCTGAGCTTGAGGCACAGATTAGGCGGGTTCTGGACGAGATCCAGTCGGAGGATGCTGTCTGAGTCGCTTCTCGTCCGGTAGCTCTATGTCAGCTGCATAAGCTGAGAGCGGGTGTCAGGCAACAGACCTCAAGAGACCAGATGACTAACAAGCGTATCCAGCGGACGCCGGCGTGGCCGAGCGGCGAAGTTGAGATCAGAATGCGGTGCCACTGATACGCAGAGCCGTTAGGCCTGAAGGAAGGCGCAAGATGCAATACGATCTCTTCATCTGCCACGCCCCAGAGGACAAGGATTCCTTCGTCAGACCTTAAGCAGATGCCTTGAGTAATGGGCATGTCGAAGTCTGGTATGACGAGTTCTCGCTCGAACTGGGGGACAGCATTCGGCGATCGATAGACGCGGGCCTCCGCCAGTCCCGCTTCGGGGTTGTGGTGCTCAGCCCCGCGTTCTTTAACAAGCAGTGGCCGCAGTACGAACTCGATGGGCTCACCGAGGTCGAGATGCGGGGGCGGGACAAGGTCGTTCTGCCCATTTGGCACGGAGTCAGCCGCGAGGACGTGGTGAGCCAGTCCCCCTCTCTTGCCAATCGTAAGTCTATATCGTCTGTTGCAGGAATCGAGGCTGTCGTGGCGGCAATCATGCGAGTGGTCCGTCCTCAAGGGAGTCCACTAGTGGCGGCACGAGACCTATTGCTCGAGTGGGGTGTGACACCTCCGGTTATCACCGACCCCTATTGGCTTGAGGTGACGGAGGCTTCCAACAGAGCCGACGCTTTTGGCGCTACGGTTCCAGAGAACTCGGTATGGGGAC
>JANLFS010000065.1:1264-8979 GCA_024655925.1 Bacillota bacterium
CTCCCAAGAAGGGCGGACCCCAGCAATGGGGAGAACGGCTAGCGTGGACCGCACTTCAGATGAACTGGTCAGATGCGGCGGAAAAGTACCGCATCACTCCGCTTACGCGTCCGGACGAAGTGCACGATTTCATCCATTCCCAACCTGGGCTGTTCGAAACGTGCGAGATGTTCCCGCGGTTGCTTGTCGAATACGCTCCTCAGCTGGTGATCCCTGGGATGTCGGGCGAGTTCGACACCCTATTCTCGAAGCTCTACGAGGAATCAGCGCGTCGGCATAACGAGATGCGCAAGCAGGGTAGTCGGAGTAGCACTGAGCTGACAACTGACGGCACGATCCCGCTCTGTGATGAGGAGTGGGCACTCAGGGACCCTCGCTTTGGGGGGTACGAAGCAGCTCACATAGCTAATGACTACTTCTCTGGAGGTGTGTTTGGTCCTCCAGTGTCACTGTACGAGCACGTGGATCACATGGTTTGGTTGCTGTCTGAGGCAAGTGGGTGGCTTCCGAGGTCTGTCCATGGAGTACTCCTGGCCGGAATGGCGGAATGGCACGTCTGGCTGTGGACGGGCGGTGACTGGCCTTCGTGTGGTGCCGTATTGGAGGGACTACACGATGCCGAAGAGGGCAAGCCCTTCAGGTGGTCTGCTGAACACAAGGATGATGCGCTCAACCGATTTCGTGTGACGATTGAGACACTTAGCCTCCCTGACACGCCAGAAGGGATAGTCACTCGGTTCGTCGAGTACGACTTCCCGGGCAAATGGCTCGCACGTAGGCAAGAGATTCGTGCGCGAAGGCGAGACGATCCATAGGCCTCGCGTAATATGCGCGAGGGAACCATCCACAGCCTAACAAGCGGCCCCAGCGGACCTGCGGTTATGCCAAGCGTCTAGCAGGAGGTTCTGAGCCAGCTGCTGTCGAAGTAGCGCCCTGGTAGTGAATGGTGGCCGCTGAACCGCGAGACATTGGACGGAGGAGGGTGTATGACATGATCTACCTAGGCCATTTTTCGTTTGACAAAGAGCCCACCACTGGTGCCGTTGAAGATCAGTCGTACCATGGGTGCTTTACAACGGTGGCGGAAGCAGAGAATGTCGAAGAGGTAATGGAGAAGTTCGAAGCACTAATCCGCAGGTTGCATGACGAAGACGATGTTTTCGACGGGGTCAATGAGGTTTTTCTAGACACATGTGTCGAATGTCGTGCGATTCCACAATCGGGGTTTCTGGCGCATTTTGTGGAGTGGGTAGGCGAGGAGGTCGGTAGCATTTCAACCTCGATTCGAGGTGCTACCCATGAGGAAGCGACTGCCTATCACATTCAACCCGATGATCCAAGCGACGATAGCGACGGCCATGAAGTGGAACCATTCGTAGTATTCGCGGACTGATGGCTACAGAGAGGGAGTCCCGTCCAACAAGCGTATCCAGCGGACGCCGACATAGTCAAGGTGCTGAGATCAAGGGCCGATGCGGCACCGCTGATACGCGATAACGTTGGGAGGGTACTGGCTCACATTGAGACACAAGTGTTCCCTACATTTCTGATCGGTGACGACTGGCAACCGGACAGCTATGCCTTGACCTACGGCCCCTTTCTCGAAGCCGCCACTCCTTCTCGCTGCAGAATACTCGTCGTTGCCGCTGTGCCCGAGACCACAGCGGAGACGCGCCTGAACGACTTTCCCTCAGTCTTCGACACTCTCGGCCTGTATCCGGACAGGGGTGAGTTGGTGAGGTCGCTTTGGGCCTAACGCTGGAGTCACGTACTTCTCGATCAGCCATTTGTGGTCGCGGCACGTAGACTCTCTCAGCCGTGGCTTGGCCGCCACTCCGAGCCAGTCGTCGAGGTATCGCTTGACTGTCCGGGGGTCCGGCGTGCGCAGCCCGCCTAGGTCCTTCTTCAGCAGGAGTTCGTTCAGGCACCGCTGGGCATCAGCCTTGGTGCCGTGTATGGTCTTGTATATGTGCGGTCATTCTTGGTGACCGGGTCGCGTCCCGTGAACACTCGGACCTGACACGCGCTCCCCGCGTGCGATAATCTGCCCTGCCATGGGTCTTACCTCCCTGTACACAAGAAAAGAGGGCGGGGTAGGGGGTTTTCCCTCCACTCCCTCGGCTGGGCTGGGATGTCTTGCCCTGGAGCCTCCCCTGGCCATCGTGCAGATGGTTCAGTCAGCCGGTTCCTTGCGCCGCCCGCCCGTCAGAGCCTGGCCTCCTCGGTTAATCCACTCCTGCAGCTTGCGCTCGTTCATCTTTACCTGCCGGCCTAGTCTCATTACGGGCAGCAACCCTTGTCGAGCCATCTCGTACATGCGGTCCTCCGGCACGTTCAGCAGCCATGAGCGACCTCCGTTACCCTGAGTAACCTGGTCATGCTGTCTTCGTCGTTCATTGATGCCAGTCAGTGCCCTAGCACGGACCCACTGAGGTCCAAGCCCCCTCAATAGATTCGTTGGTGAAAGGGGGTCGCTTCTGGCGGTTAGGGGGAGGGAGCTGGACGCAGGCCGGTGGAGCTGAGGTGTACGATGGGAGCGCCAACTGGATGCCAACTCCGCACGTCTCGGGTCATCTCCGTCGGTCTCAGCGGAAAGCGGGTTCGGCCCCGTCCGGCACCGTTGACGGTGTTGTGCGTGCTCTTGGGCTTGTGGGCAGGGGTTCGCTTCACTGTCTCTTAATCAGCGGGTCCAGGGTTCGAGTCCCTGGTGGCGTAGCATCTGTTTTTGGGGTTGTGTGCGCGGGAGGGCGCGTCGTACAGGCTAGGTACCTGGATACTGCAAGCCCCGCGGCGGGTTGCTCTGGGGCTTGTTCATGCCAAGACGGGCCTTCTGGAAGCTCCCGAGAAGAATGGGCCTCGGCATCCGCCGGGGCTCTCTTCCTTTTCGGCCTGTCCTGTTGCTTCGGGATGCCCTCACGAGCCTCAGAAGGCCTCCTCTGCTACCGGGAGACAGAGCTGTAATCGGCTCGAGCCGCAGGAGACGGCTTTGGGAGCCCGTCCTCAGCGAGTCCTGCCAGATGCATTTCCAGAGCCTCAGCGAGCCTCGCCCGCGCCTTCGCCGGTGTGTTGCCGGCTGCTACACAGCCTGGAACGTCCGGGACATATGCGGAGTATCCATTTTCCGCCTTCTCAATCACCACGAGGTACTCCATGGCTAGCCCCTCCTCTGAGTTGAGCTTGCTTCATGATGCTGTTTAGGGTTCCCGGCGAAAGGTCGTCACTGAATGCGCCAGCTATAGTCGCTCGGCCAGGCTTAACAGGATGCTTGAATTGCCTGCGACTGCCCTGTGGCAAAATCCATGGTGCCGGCCCCCTTCGCATGGGGCTCTGTAATGGTGGCTCTCGCTACCATCATAACCCACGCTGCTGCGAATCGGGGTCGGTCTCAATCATTGTACTTGGTGCTCAGTACATGCATGCATCGAGGATTGACAGTACTTCGTCCAAGACCTGAGCCGCGACCCTTCCTACGCGCCGGGCGTTGCGCGACCGTAAGTCGATCGACTTCACCTGCTCCACCATGATGAAGCCTGTAACGCCCCTGGCCTTCGGGAATCGGCGCATGGGAAAGATAGTCTCGACGGGTGCTGGTGATAGGGCAAGCGATGCAGGACCCCGTGTGCCTGTTGAAGAGACCGTTACTGACTACGAGGGTGCGACGCCCTCGCTGCTCATGGCCTGACTGTGGGTCAAAACTGAGTGCCATTAGGTCTCCCTTTCGAGGGACATATCCTGACACCTACCACACCTCGCTTCTGGCCGGAGATACAAGGATATAGTGCCCGTCTATCGAAACCCGTTGGCAGAAGCGCGAAGGGAGGCCGGCCGCCGGCCTCCCTTCGCGGTCTCCCGGTGACGCTAGCTAGGACAACCGGAAGTGATTCGAATGATCAGATCGATCGCAATCATCGGCGCCGGGATCGGTGGGCTCTCCGCGGGATGCTACGCCCGGACGAACGGGTACGAAACGGACATCTTCGAACTCCATTCTGGGCCGGGCGAGCTCTGCACCAGTTGGCGGCGGGGGGACTACGTCTTCGACGGCTGCATCCACTGGCTGGTAGGCACCTCGCCGGCGGGCGGCTTCGGTCAGATATGGGAAGAGTTGGGCGCTCTTCAGGGCAAGCGCATCGTAGACCACGAGGAACTCCTCCGCTACGAAGGTCCGGGCGGCAAATACCTGGCGCTCTACACAGACGCCGACCGGCTGGAGCGCCACCTCAAAGAATTGGCCCCTGGGGACCTGGCGGCCATCGAGGAGTTCACTGGGTTGATCCGTAGATTGGCCGCGATGGAGATGCCCATCGAAAACCCCGGGCTCTTCGAAGGGCTCAAGCTCGGCTTGAAGATGCTCCCGGTCCTGGGTGCCTTCCGCAAGTACGGCCCGGTCTCCGTGCGGGAGTACGCCGGCCGCTTCAGCGATCCATTCCTGCGCGAAGCTTTCGCCGAAATGTACGGAGGCATGTCGGGCTTCCCCCTGCTGGGGTTGGGTTTCATCCTAGCCGCCATGCAGAAGAGTGACGCCGGCTACCCCGTCGGCGGCTCGCTGGAGTTCGCCCGAGCCATCGAACGGCGCTACCTCGGGCTGGGAGGCCGCGTCCATTACAACGCGCGGGTGGAGAGGATCCTGGTCGAGGATGACCGGGCCGTGGGCGTGCGTACCGCGGACGGGCGCGAGCACCGGGCGGATTACGTTATCTCTGCCGCGGACGGTCATTCGACCATCTTCGGGATGCTCGAAGGCAGGTACGCGGACGATCGGTTACGCGGCTACTACCAGGGCGGTCTTGAGCCCTTCCCGCCGATGATCCAGGTTTCGCTGGGCGTGGCGCGGGATCTCTCCGTCGAGCCGCCCACGGCTTCCTTCCCCCTGCGCCGGCCGATCGTGGTGGCGGGGAAGCCCCGCCTCCGCATGGGCTACAGGCATTTCTGCTACGACCCCACCATGGCCCCGGCCGGCACGTCGGTGGTGGTGGTCACCTTCATGACGGACTACGAGTACTGGCGGGATCTCCACGCGGACCGGGGTGCGTACCAGGCCGAGAAAGACCGCGTGGCCGCGGCAGTCGTGGAAGGGCTTGCGGGACGCTTCCCGGGGATCGAGGGCCAGGTGGAAGTGGTCGACGTGGCCACGCCCATGACCTACGAGCACTACACCGCGAACTGGCGGGCGTCCTTCGAGGGGTGGCTCATCACCGCGAAGACGATGGGGATGATGTTCCGGGGAGGGCTGCCCAAGAGCCTGCCCGGCCTGGCCAACTTCCATATGATCGGCCAGTGGACCGTGATCGGCGGCGGCCTGCCGCCGGCGGCCAAGGACCGCAGGGACGTGATCAAGAAGATCTGCCTGGGGGACCGGAGAAAGTTCACGACCGCCAAGCCGTAGGCGGACAAGGAGCGTTGGTTGAGATGTCAACAATATTCCCCCCTCCTGTAAGGCAATTGCCCCGGGCCGACATCCCGCTCAGAGGGATAACAGCCTACCTTTCGCAGGGAGAAGGACACCAGATCATCTTCATGGAGTTCAGCGAGGATGTCGACTTGCCCGAGCACTCCCATGAGAGTCAGTGGGGTGTCGTTCTCGAAGGAAGAATAGACCTGGTCATCAATGGCGTGAAACAGACCTATTCCAAAGGGGACCAATACTTCATCCCCCGGGGCGTGGTACACTCGGGAAAGATCTACTCTGGGTATGCGGATATCACTTTCTTTAACCAAGCCGACCGTTATCAAGTAGAACAATCTTGACTGCCCAACTCAGACTATGCTGACTGGGGCACTTTTCCATGTCTTGAGGGTCTTGGATCAAGTGGCGCCTAACGATGTGCAATGCACACTGGCAGAGCGGGGCGTATCCATTGTTTTCGGTTGTGGAAACATCGGGTTATGTTATTATTGTTTTGGGCCTAAATCGAAAACAACGAGGCGACCTTGGGTTGTGATATCCCGCAAGGAGGCGACAGCTCAGATAGCCAAGCAGACCTCTCCTTCAAATCGGGCCGGTGTCTACGTCAAGCAGCCGACCTGATTCCGGGCGTTTATACCCAACAACTTTCCCCCGAAACCGCCGATAGTCTTTGACGACAGGCTGCAGTTGCTCTTGTCGCAGGCGGATCACGCTCTCGGTCGACTTGATGGTGCTTCCGAACTGCTGCCGAACCCGGATATGTTTGTTCTGATGTATGTGCGTAGAGAGGCAGTACTTTCCAGCCAAATCGAAGGAACACAGGCTTCCCTGTCAGACGTACTGGAATATGAGGAACAGGTCGTTGATTCGGATAAGCCTCGCGATGTAGAAGAGGTCATTAACTACATCTCTGCAATGAATCACGGTCTAAGGCGGCTCTCAGAACTGCCCGTATCCCTGCGGCTTGTTCGGGAGATTCACCTCAAGCTACTTGAAGGAGTAAAAGGCGGAGAACGTAGTCCTGGGGAGTTTAGACAGTTACAGAACTGGGTTGGTGCACCAGGCAGCACCATTCAGACAGCTTCTCATGTTCCTCCCCCGGTCCCAGAGATGAAGAATGCCCTGGATAATCTTGAGAAGTTCCTCCACTCGAAAGACAAATCCCTGTACTGATCAAGGTTGGGATCGTTCACGCCCAATTCGAAACCATACACCCTTTCTTGGATGGAAATGGCCGCGTGGGCCGGCTCTTGATTACCTTCCTCCTGTGTGAAAGGAAAGCACTGACGCGACCGCTACTCTACCTCTCCCACTACTTCAAACAGCACAGGGCCGAGTACTACGCAAGGTTACAAGCCGTGAGAGACTACGGGGACTGGGAGGGTTGGCTCAAGTTCTTTCTTGAGGGAGTCACGACTGTGGCCAACGAAGCTACGGAAAACGCTAGAAAGATAACGAACCTCCGAGAGCGCCACCGAGACCTCAACCAGGGCCCCCTTGGACCCGCACGACCCGCCCCATGTCTTCGAGCGTTTCTACCAGGGCCGCGACAAGTCCCAAGGCATGGGGGCCGGCCTGGGCCTGGCCTGGGCCATGCTCGGCAAGCCGCGGCTCCTCATCCTCGACGAGCCTATCAACGGGCTGGATCCGGCCGGTGCCCGCGAGGTTCGCGACCTGCTGCGCCGTCTCAGAGACGAAACGGGCGTGACCATCCTTCTTTCCAGCCATATCCTGTCCGAGGTGGAACAACTGGCGGATCGTATCGGCGTCATCCACGAGGGCCGGCTCCTGGTGGAACACGATAGAATCGGAGAGTTCGGCTGGGTGCAACCGACACGGAGCGATCTCATCCAGCGCGGTTCGTGGGATGCCGCCTTCCTTGCCAATCAAACCTTGGGGGTGCAGCTCCTCCTGTTGGGGCCGATGATGTTGGCGGTGATGGGCGCTCAATTACTGACAGCCGAATATAGGCAGAAGACACTCAAGGGTTCACTGCCATTGCCGACATCCTTGGCTGGCGTCTTCGCCGCCAAGGCGGTACTTGGTTGCGTAGCCTTGGGCACCGCCCTCTTATTGACAGCGGCCGTGATCCTGCTCGTGCCGTCGCTCATGGGCCTGCCCCCATCTGGATCGCTGACCCATGCTGTATTGAAAGATACCGGCATACTCTGGGTGACCTACCTGTCTTTCTTGCACTTTGCCATGTCGGTTGGCTTAATCAGTAGGGACTTCGTGTTGCCGCTGGCTGCCTCCGCCGTCGTCCTGGTTGGCGGGATACTAGCGATGCAGGGCGGCCGGAATGGGGCCG
>JANLFS010000065.1:8989-12364 GCA_024655925.1 Bacillota bacterium
GGGCCGGCAATGAAGCTTGTTGGCAGCTATGTGGCCCTGCTATCCCATGCCATCGTGTGGGGCATGGCTTGCAGCTCATGGCACAAATCCAGCAACCACGCCGCGCACGCGATGCAGGTAATCGGTGATGGCCCGGTGCAGCTCCCAAAACCCCTCAAGGGGCACCATGAGACTTCAAAGAGAGTAGCCCTTTCTAAACCACTTGCCCCTTGATAGGATTATACCCGGTATAATCAACGGCGGAGCCCTTCGCCCGCCGGCGGGAGGGATTTTCGATGCTCTCGATCGCCGAGGATCTACGGCTGGCCTATCCAGGTGCCGCTTTTGGGGTTCTGGTCATGACCAGGGTGAGTAATCCCCCGTTCCACGCCGGATTGGAGGAGAGGAAGCGGAGGGTCGAGGAGGAACTGCGCGGCCGTTTCGCGGGCATGACACGGGCCGAATTGAACTCGGTCGAACCGCTCGGCGCTTACGCCGCTTACTACGGCCGCTTCAAGCAGACCTACCACGTCCTCCTCCAGCTCGAATCGGTCGTCCATGGGGGCCGGCCCATCCCGAGCGTCGCGGCCCTGGTCGAGGCGATGTTCCTGGCCGAACTCCGGAACCTGCTTCTCACGGCCGGCCACAACCTGGCGGAGCTCTCGTTCCCCCTCAGGCTGGGCCTGGCCGAGGGGATGGAGCGGTACCTCGGGCTCGACGGCCGCGAAAAGACCGCCGTACGCGGCGACATGCTGCTGGCCGACGGTCGCGGCGCGATCTCCAGCGTCCTGCGCGGCCCGGATCACCGGACCCGCCTGAAGGAAGATACCGGGAGCGCCCTCTTCTTCGTCTATGCCCCGCCCGGGATCGGCACGGCACCGCTCCGGGCCCACCTGTCGGAGATCCGCGAATACGTCCAACTGGTGGCCCCCGGGGCGGAAGAAACCACTCTCGAAACGGTGGAAGTCCGATGATACTCAGTGCCGTTGGGTGGCACACGTGAGCAGATCGCCGCAAAGGAGTAACCATGTGTTAAGAGGGTCGATCATGCCGAACAAATTGGGTGAGATGCCGAGGGTGCCCTGGATTACCGAGGATGGGTACCTGGATCTCACTAAGTTCCCCATTGACAGCGTTCTGACGCAGGCTCTGTCCACGGATCCTTCGATGTTCCGTTCGGGTTGCGTCATGCTGGGTTCTATGCAAGTCAGAGGCCGTGTTGAAGCGGGAGTGTTTCTCGTGGGCCTCTTCTACCATTGGCGTGATGACATTGAGCGCTTGGCGACCATCGTAGAGCAGCTGCCTCAGGACTGTAAGACAGCAGAGATGCTCGTCGGCGAACTATATCGGGTCAAGAGTTCGAACTCGTCTCGGCGTTACCTCAACGCGGTGATCAAGAGACTGACCAGCTACCCCAGGCTGCTGATCGAGGAGCATTTTGCGCGGTTGAGCCGTGATCAGTTCTTCTCCAGCCGCATGAGAGCTAAGTTCAGGGCGATCCTCGATGAGTTGCGTTATGGTCGCAATGCATCCTGGGAGTGAAGAGCAGACCCAGGCAGATAACACATGGATCGGAGCTGTGCACAATGTTAAGAAATGGCGACATGAAATGATCCCGAAGGTCAGGGAAGTGTTGGAGTCGGGTCAGTTCGTTCGGTTGCCCACTCGATTCGAGATCCACGAATGGGCTATCATGGGGCGGTTTTCTCTGAATCGTCAAGTCTCACGGTACCAGGATAGACTCGCAACCCGTGGCAGAGCGAAATCACAACCCCTTGCAGCTTCGAGCACTATAGCTTCTGGCATCCTTCGCAGTAGTATATGCTCCCGGCCATATACGCCGCTCTCTTGATTATTGTCCCACAAACCGGACAGGGCTTGTCCACGGTGTCTTTGCTGAGTATTGTCTTGTATCCTCCTGGGCGACCATATATAGCTAAACAAACGGTCAGTGAAGAATTCCCTGCCCGCATGGGCGTCTCTAGCTGGTATAATGGCTGCCAGCTGAAAGGAGAGACGGTCCATGCCAAGACTAAGGGTGCGAGTAACCAATATGCACGGATTTACAGCCGGCGAGATCGCCAAGCTCGCGGCGCGCGCCGATAAGCCATATACACGTCAGGCTCTTACGGCGGTAGTCATGACGCTCCAGGGCATTCCCGCTGAGACGACAGCCGAAACGCTCGGGTGTTCCCGCGTCCCCGTTTGGAGGCACGTTCACCGGTGGAACGAGCAGGGCATTGAGGCTGCGGCGGATCACAGGGGCGGAAGCAAGAGCTCGTTCACCGAGGAGATGCTCGCCGACGTCGACGACGCGGTCAGGAACCGTTGCCCGAAGGACCATGGATACTACAAGAACCGTTGGGACACTAGGGTCCTCCAGCGGTACATCCTTGATACGTACGGGCGGGAGTACTCGTACGAGCGGATCCGGCAGATACTGCACAAGCTCGGCCACTCCCATAAGCGGAGCACGAAGCGCCCTACAAGGCCGGACAAACAGGCTCAGGACGCCTTCAAAAAGGGGTGGCTTAATTAGTGGATGACCTTTCCCAAAGAGACGACGTCTGCCTGTTCGCCCTGGACGAGACCGGAATCAGGCTGGAGTCCGACAGCTTCTACGGATGGGGTCCAAAAGGGCAGCCCCTCTATATGGAAGCGAACGGAGACCACAAGGGCGTCAACGTCATCGGCTCCATAGAGATACTGAGGGACTACAAAACGTACCACTCTGTCCATTCGTCCAAAGAAGGCATGAACTCGCAGCATGTGGGCTGGTTCATAGACAAGCTAATGCGCGTGAGCCCAGGAAAAGAGGTATGGGTTATCCTCGACAACTACCGGCCGCACAGGTCCATAGCGCCCGAGTTCGAGCGCAAGTACCGGAGCAGGCTCTATTTCCTCTTCCTGCCCCCGTATTCGCCGGAGCTCAACCCACAGGAGAACATGTGGGCGTGGCTCAAGGACTACTGCGCCCGAGCCTGCGCGTATCGAATCGACAAAGATCTACGCAAGAGAATAACCAGGTTTCACGTGTACGCCTACAACACTCCAAGCAAAGTCAGAAGGCGTGTAGACGCCAGGCTGTACTTCAAGGCTGCGTGATTTCACTTCGGATTTGCTTGGCTATAGACGGCGCACCCTGCGCCTCTACAGGGGGTTCTATCTGTCTGCCTGGTATTATACACCGTCCCGCGCCGTGACGAGGGCTCCAAGGGCGTTCCCCGAAATCACCTCGCGGTTCCCGAACGGGAGGACGGATCGGGATGCGAAGTTGCCTCATGTCCCTGCGTGCCAGATTCCCCTCGGGTATTCCGTCTAGAGGCCCAATCGGACGGCCAGTCGGCTGAAGAAAGACGTGATGAACTCCTCAGGACTCAGCACGGGCACGTCGAG
>JANLFS010000065.1:12374-17759 GCA_024655925.1 Bacillota bacterium
TCAGCGCACCGTAAAGCGTTGCGATCACCCACAGACAGCCGAACGCTACGAGGCCCCGAAAGTCTCGCTTTCGGAGGGTCGCCGGGACCTGGATGAGGACCATCGCTATCATGACCATGAGGAACGCTCCCGTGTCTCGTTACCTCCCGTCCGGTCTGGGTCTCCCCAACCACCGTGGGACTGTGGCGTTTCGTATCATGCCCGGCCTTGTTATCGTGACTTTCACGGTTATGTCCAAGGGCACTGTCTGGAATACCTCATCCCAACGATCGGCTAGGTCGTTCCAGGTCCTCGGCAATTTGCGGTAGACCGCATTGCCAAACCCAAGAATGTCCGCCTTGAGTTCTCTTGCGCGAGCAACTGCGAGTTCGATATCGTTTCGAATGACTTCGGAGAAGCGCGCGCGCAGGGACTCCACTACCTTTGGGTCATTCAAATCCATGCCGGGCCGGTCCGGCCCTAGACCTGTCTGATCCTCGAGGTATCCTACGGCCATGACATCGATTCCGATCCTGACCTCATCGTCTATGAGCCTGGGCCTGACTGTAGTCTTCAACCTGGTGAGGTGCAGAGCCGCGAGACCTTCCCCCGCCGGGGACTTGACTACAATGCTCGCACGCTGCCTCTCGCCGGCCACCATGTTGAGACCCATCGCCTCGCGTCCCTCAAGCCAGCCAACCATTTTATCGCCCTTGAATGCAGCTCCTCCGATATACATGACCGGAGGTTTCATGCTCGACTCAACGGAGGCGCCTTGCCCGTGGCTGCTCCCTTGCTTGCTCCCGCCTTCCTGGCCTTCGCTGGATGCCTCCTGGCCAGTCTCGTGGACTTTGAGCCGAGGGAGGGCCAGGTCCTGTCCTGGTCTCAGAAACTCCACCAGGTCACCAAGCATATCTTTCGCCATCACGGCCGGCTCCGTGAAATGGGTGGGTGAAAGGAGCTGGTCCAGCGCCAGCGCGGGAATAGGTGTTCCTGGGAAGACGGCCCCAAGGACCTTTTCCACGGCGCCCTCCACCACGGCAAGGTTCGCAGCAAGGCGCAGGTTCGGGTCGCGCTGGATGAAATCGAGGAGAGGCATTATGCCTGCTCGGGCTAGTCTCTCGGATATCAGGATGACCTCCACGTTGGTGAGCTGGACCTCCCTGCTCACAATGGGATGAAGGTTTCTGGCTGCATCGAATGGGGTATGCCCCTTGGCCGAGTAGACCCAGAAGGCTGGTCCCAATACTGAAGGCCCCCCACCTACGGCGGTACCTCCCCTTGCCGCCATTGGGTCCACGAACTGCGCCATGATCTCGTAAGATCCCTCATCGTCGATGTCGAAGCCCACGGCGAGAACGTGGGCCACCTCGTTGGGCTCCCTCCGGTCCCAGCATCCGGAGAGAAGAGCTGCCACAGCAAGAAGTAGGGCAATTGCGGAGGCGCGGCCAGTACTCACCCTGCCCTCCCCCCCGACTTCCGGTCTCTCGCTTGACGAGCCGCACGTATTAGGTGACCCGCCCAGAGAAGGCCGTATGGGATGAGCATGACCGACGCTATGTAGAGTGGGAATCCCGGGGGTCGAAAGAACGCGGTAACGGAGAAGAGGTCGCGGTAACCATGCACCGAATGGATTGCCACGATCGCTGCAAGAGGCAAGACCACAGGCCTGTAGTCGGCCAGGCCGAGCAGCTGGGCGAGCGCGCGGCAGGAGCAATACAGCATTAGAGACGATCCTACCAGCAGGCCAACGCCCCACGCGAAAATGCCCAAGGCCTCTATACGCGCGATCGCGCGGGCGATGACTATCATCCTTGCCACCTCGAGAAACGGAAATGAGGCCTGCGCTCCCAATTCTGGGCCCAATACCCCCACAATCGTGATTGATGCCAATATGAACGTTAGGCCCGCAAACGTGATTGCCAGAAGCGCTGATCTTACCGCCCTTTCGGGCATGGTCAGGTTCGGTATTACCACACCGAGGGTCAGTAATTGGGCTCCTATGCCGACCGGAGTCGCCGCACTTGAGAGCACTGGTCCCCAACCGCGCGAGAGGACCGGCTCGAGGTTTCCGACATCAAACTTGCTGAGGGCCCCGACGATGGTTGCGACGATGAACAGAACGTAGAGCGGCACGAGGGCATCAGCGGTCCTTCCCACGGATTCTATACCGAGGTACGCCGTAAGTGCTGCCACGGCAAGGAATCCTCCCACGATGACAACCATCGGAGTCTCGGGGAGGTACCCAGATGCCATCAGCTCAGCATAGACCCTTACGTCAGTGGCCGCCATGTGAACCAGTTGCCACAATATGACGGCTGACACGGCTGTCCCAACGACTCCTCCGAGCAGTTTCCGGCTATACTCCACCACGGTAAGGTGAGGGTATCTCACCCCGAGGCCGCCTATTAGGAGAACCTCGAGCGCGAGACCCACAGCTGTGATAATTGCGGCGGCCCACGCGTCTTGCCGCGCTTCTCCGGTTGTGAGGAGGGGAAGAAGGGATAGGACAATCGTCACCCTCATCATGAAGAGGATAGTTGCAAACTGCCGGTTGGAGATCTTCTCGATGCTCATTGTCTCTTGGCGCCTCCTCTGTCGCTGCGTCCACTGCCTTTCTCGGTCTCTTCTTTCTCGAGTCCCGGCCGGGGCATCTGACCCCGGGGCGCCCGGATCGGCTCACGGCTCCCTGCAAGCTTGGGGCGGGTAATCCTCATCCACGCCCAGGCTCTGAAGTGGGAGTCTTTCCAATCGGCCAGGATCATTGGCCCCATGGGCTTGAAGTACGGAAGGCCGAATGACCGCAGTCCGGTGAGAAGAACTATGGTCGTGAGGAACCCAAGCTGGATGCCAAAGAGCCCGAGAACGCCCCCGAGTATTATAAAGACGAACCGGAGAAGCCTTGCAGCCACGTCGAACGAGAACGTGGGAAGGACGAAAGAGGAGATAGCGGTCATCGCGACAACTATGATTACTGAAGGCGAGACAAACCCTGCGTTGATGGCGGCCTCTCCAAGCACCAGAGCGCCCACTATGGTAACGGCTGAACCCACGGCACGAGGAAGCCTGAGACCTGCCTCCCTCAGCAGCTCGAATACGAGTTCCATGGCGAATACCTCTGCGACGACCGGAAATGGGATGCCGGCCCTATCCCCTGTGATTTTGAGGAGAAGTTGTGTAGGAAACAGCTGCTGGTGGAATGTCAAGACGGCCACAAAAGCGCCGGGAAGGAGAAGTGAACCCCAAAATGCCAAGAGCCGGATCACGGTCAACGCAGTGACCAGAGGGACCGGCTCATGGTAGTCGTCTGGCGCCTGGAACAAGCTTCCGTAGTCAAAAGGCACTATAAGGACGAAAGGCGTGTTCTCAGTGAACACTGCCACCTTGCCGTCAAGTAAGTTGCCCGCCACCCGGTCAGGTCTCTCTGTCCTGAGCACGAGAGGGAAGAGGGTGAACGGGGTATCTTGAATGAACTCCTCCACGTACCCACTGCCCAATATGCTGTCAGTCTCTATTCGGCTAATCCTCTGCCGGACTTCCTGGACAAGCTCCTCGCTCGCGAGGCCTTTGATGTAGGCTATGGCCACTGGCGTACGGGTCAGGTGCCCCAAAGTGAAAGGTTCTATCCAGAGATTCGGCGTCCTGATCCACCGGCGCAGAAGGCTGATGTTGGTTGCGATACTCTCTACGAACCCCTCGCGCGCGCCCCGCACGACGACCTCCGCCGGAGGCTCTTCTGGGGTGCGGGTCTTGTATCCTTGTACACCGCAGGTGAGGGGCTCACCGTCTCCGTCCAAGATCACAAGGGCATGCCCCTTGGTCAGATCTTCCCACGCCTCGGTGAAAGTCCTGACGCTGTTCACTGCCACCGATGCGATAAGCCTGTCCTTGAGTTCCTCAAGAATCCTGCCTCTTGGGGCCTTGCCCACGGGTGTCTCGAGCGTGCCCAGACCCAGCATACGAAGAAGGCTCTCAGTGAGTCCCTTGTCCACGAGGTCCTGGATGTATACCACGGCTGCCTCGTACCGGCCTTGCCCTATCCGCATTTCGCGGATTGCCACGTCTGGAGAAGGACCTACCGCGGCCTTGATCATGTTGATGTTCTCTCGAAGGGACGTGCCGAACTTGAGGGTCTCTTCGATGGCCTCGCGCTCTCCGACGTCCAAGCGGTCGTCCCTGAGCTTGGATATCTCCCCGGTGTACTTGGGTCTTCCCCGTATAAGGTTGAAAATCCAGCTCATTCGTGCCGGTCCCCTCCTCCAACTCCTAATGAGGTAGTATTGCCCAGACTTCCGTCGGGAATTTCTAGACTGACCTCGCTGTAACATGAATGCTCGTTCTGACTGTGCCCGCGTTGAGGAGCCCGGGCCTCCAAGAAACTGCCGGGTCTTCTCCCCATGCTCCAGTTTTTCGTCTGAAAGGCCGTGGCTCCATTGAAACTGCGCGAGGATGCCCTGATCCATCTGCTCCTCGGGTGTGGCTCAACGGCCGAAAGGCCGTGCCTCCATCGAGACTCTCTCGATGGGCCGAGGGGCGGGACTGACAATACCGGAGAATTGGCCTGACATGTTTCGTGATTCACTATTGGTAGGACGTGGGGCGGGTGTGCCGAACCAGGGAGAGAGGTGATGTCCATGCGTGCGACAGGCTACGTTCGCCCGATGGATAAGTTGGGGCGAGTAGTACTTCCCAAGGCAGTTCGCGACGAGCGGGGAATCGTTAACCGTGCGCCCTACGAAATATGGCTCCAGGGTGAGTTCACCGTGGTCCGGCGATGGGAGCCGAGCTGCGTCTTCTGCGGCGACCATGAGGACCTCATTGAATTCCGCGGCCGGCTGGTGTGCAGGGAATGTCGGAGGGACGCTAGGACAACAGACATGGGGAAGGCGGTTGGGCGAGAAAGCGGCTGAAACCCCATTCTACCTGGCGTACCAATCTGAGATCTCCGAAAAAGTCTGCAGGTCGCGCGAGGTCCGAGCAGGATTTGGGGCGCGCGGTTCGACGATCCCACTCCTGACGACTCCACTCTGGCCGTATACCGTAGGAGGCTTGGAGAAGAGAAGTTCCGGGATCTGTTCCGGAAAGTGATCGAACAGGCCAGGGCAAAGAATCTGATCCGCGGAGATTGGACGATTGTGGACGGCACGAAGCTGGTCGCCGACGCCGCGGTCAGGAACTGTCTCAACCTTGCCAGAGAGGTCAGGAAGAAGCTGTTGAGCCTGGTTGAGAAGGAAGACAAGGCTAAAGCCAAGGAGTTGCGGGAATACAAGGAGCCTCTCAAGGATTCGGAGTATCCAGCCAGGAGCGAGCTTCTCGCGGCGGAGACCGCGCGGTCAAATGAGCTGCTCGAGGAGCTCTCCGAGCGCTCAAGCGCGGAGAGCTCCTCGAGCAGCTCATTTGACCGCG